>NZ_LOHE01000038.1 GCF_001559865.1 Abyssisolibacter fermentans | reverse complement strand
TTCGAATTCACTGAAATCTTCTAGTTCAGAAACTTACAGCATATTATTCAAAGTTATACGAATAATCAGGGATAGTGTAGTTAATTAGTAAGGGGGGAAGCTGATGAAAGCAAAAAAGATAATTATATTTTTACTAGTATTTGCTATGATAATATGTATAGGCGGTTGTAATATTATAAATAAGGTTAAAGACGTAGGTAGTAATGAAGATGAAGTAGAAGTAGTAAAAAGCGATGATGAATTTGAGATTACTTGTGATGATAACATGAGAAATACAGTCTTATACTATAAAAATGAAAGCGGGTTTTTAGTACCAGTAATGAGAAAGATACCTTGGGAGGAAGGAATAGCTAAAGCAGCTCTAAGAAATATAACTAACAGTCCTGCAATCAGAGAGGATATTAGTGTAATTGGACTAGAGCCAATTATTCCGGCGGGAGTACAAATTAAGGGGATGTCTATAGATAAAGAAACAGGGTTATGCAAGGTGAATTTTACGAGTGAAATATTAAATTATGAAACAGAGGATGATGAATATAATTTAGTTAAAGGTATAGTCTATACTTTAACTGAATTTCCAGCAATCTCTAAGGTTAAAATAATGATAGATGGTAAAGCAGCAGGAACTATGAAGTTTGGAACAAATTTAACTCAGGCTTTATTGAGAGAAGATATAAACTACATGGCATCTGGTGAAGAAAACACTTCAAAAGTTGTGGTATACTACAAGAGTACAACAAATGGAGATTATGAGTATTACGTACCTGTTACAATTCCTACTTTGGCACCTAATGCAAATGTAAGCTCAGCTTTACAAGCATTATTTGATGGACCACCTGAATTTTCTGGTCTTTATACAGATATACCTGAAGGAGTTGCATTACAAGGAATTGAAATAAATAGTAGTATTGCATTTGTAGATGTAAAAGTAGACGATTTAACAATATTTGAAGACCAAGCAACATATGATGCAATGGCAACAAATATTGGCTTAACACTTGAACAATTTGATGATATAGCAGAAGTTGAAATTTTAATAGATGGTAAAGTTCTTGAAGAAGCAGGATTAGATTTGGTAGATGATAATGCAATGCCAGTTTTTGCAAATGAATATTAAATATAAAAAATATAAATAATATAAATAATATTATAAAGCGACAAAACATGTCGCTTTTTCCAATAGCAAAATAATAATAAGATAGAAGCGTTTTTGTTAAATAATCTACAGTTGTGAATTAGAAATAGTTTTGGAAAGTTTAATTTAGAAAATGTTCATTACTTTATAGAAAAAAAGCCAAACATTTGTTATTATAATGCTATAATTAAATTATGATAGGAGAGGCATAAGATGAGTAGAATAGATGGAAGAAAAAAAGATGAAATAAGAAAGGTTAAAATAACTAGACAATATTTAAAACATCCAGAGGGATCTGTCTTGATAGAAATGGGTGACACAAAGGTTATATGTACTGCTATGATAGAAGATAAAGTACCACCTTTTTTAAGAAATACAGGCAAAGGGTGGATAACAGCTGAGTATTCAATGTTACCAGCATCTACTATAACTAGAAAGGTGAGAGAAGCCAGTAGGGGCAAATTAGATGGTAGAACTCAAGAAATAAAAAGATTAATCGGTAGATCATTAAGATCAGTAGTAGATTTAGATGCGCTAGGAGAAAAAACTATATGGATAGACTGTGATGTTATCCAAGCTGATGGTGGTACAAGAACAGCTTCTATAACAGGTGCATTTGTAGCATTAGCTGAAGCTATGTATAAATTAAAACAACAGGGTAAGGTAGACAAAATTCCATTAAAGAGATTTATAGCTGCAATAAGTGCTGGAATAGTAGGAGATAATGTAATCTTAGATTTATGTTACAAAGAAGATTCTAATGCTAATGTAGATATGAATGTTGTAATGACAGATAAAGGTGAATTTGCTGAAATACAAGGAACAGGAGAAGAAGCGCTTTTTAACATAGAGGAATTAAATAGCATATTAGAATTAGCTAAGAAAGGTAATGAAGAACTTATAGAACTACAAAAAGAAGTTTTAGGTGAAATAACCAACTACATAGGAGTTGAATAAAAAGGTTAAGGAGATGCAAATGAAAAAGCTTATAGTTTCAAGTGGTAATCAGCATAAAATAAAAGAAATTAAAGATATTTTAAAAGAACTTCCGATAGAAGTAATATCAAAAAATGAGATTGGGTTTGAGGAATTCGAAGTAATAGAAGATGGTGAAACACTTAAAGAAAATGCTATAAAAAAAGCTGTGGAATTATCTAAAAAAGTTAGTGGATTAGTAGTAGCTGACGATACAGGTTTATTTGTTGATGCATTAAATGGAGAGCCGGGGGTATATTCATCACGTTATGCAGGAGAGAATGTAACATATGAAGATAACAATAATAAATTGCTAAAAGAGCTATTAAGTGTGCCTGATAGCAAAAGAACTGCAAAATTCGTAACAGTTATGGCTCTAGCACAGCAAGGCAAAGTGGTACAAACTATAAAAGGAGAATGTAATGGTAAAATAGCCATGCAGAGATTTGGAGAAGCAGGTTTTGGATATGATCCACTATTTATCGTTGATGAATACAATAAGACCTTTGCAGAACTTGGCGATGAAATAAAGAACGAGATAAGCCATAGAGCAAATGCGCTTAAAAAACTTAGAGAAGAATTAGAGGTATTGTTGGAGGAAATATAGGATGAAAATTGTTGTGGTGAGTGATACTCACGGAATGGTTGGGAATGTTATAAAACTAATAAATAAACTTGATGATATAGATTTAATAATACATCTTGGGGATAATCTAAAAGATGCTATAGAAATAGAAAACAAGTTAGGTGTAGAATGTATTTTTGTAAAAGGAAACTGTGATATGTTTAGCTGCGCAAAGGCGGGAGAAGAAAAAATACTTGAAATTGAGGGAAGAAAATTATTATTAACACATGGACATAAATACAATGTGAAATATGGACTCGATAGATTATATTGCAAAGTTAAAGAATTGGAAGTAGATATAGTGTTATTTGGACATTCGCATATATCTGTAAATGAACAATATGATAACATATTGTTTTTGAATCCAGGGAGTGCTACATATCCTAAGGGTGGTACAAAACAAAGTGTGGCATTATTAACCATAGATAATAATGAAATAAATAGTTCTATATTAAATTTACATGATTATATTTAATGTAGTTATAAAACTATCATTGTATTATTCTAAAAAATAAGAGGTTGTCTTAAATGAATAAGGTTATACAGCTTCATTCATGAATGGACATCCTCAATTCTTGATTTTGTTGTTAAAGAGCTGTGGTAATTTAATAATAGCATGTATAAATATGAATAAATTCAGTATAAACTTAAAAAAACAACCAATAATTTCAATATAGTATTGACATATAAAATTAAAACTGCTATAATTAATAACTGTCAGACAAGAAAAATACTATAATAAGCACCTGTAGCTCAGTAGGATAGAGCAACGGACTTCTAATCCGTGTGCCGGGGGTTCGAATCCTCCCAGGTGCACCATACACAAACCAGCTGAGTAATTAGCTGGTTTAAATTTCATATTTATGCACCATTAGCTCAATTGGATAGAGTAGCTGACTTCGAATCAGTTGGTTGGGGGTTCGAGACCCTCATGGTGCACCAGATAGATACAAGTAAAATGGAGGATTGTCATAGTTTTGACAGTTCTTCATTTTTTTAGAGAGCACCTCAATTTTGATTTGGTGTGAATTTGGGGACGTTTTGGGAACAAACTTAAATAGATGATGTTAAGTTATAAATTATTTGAGATAACACAAATTTATGAACTGAATAATATATACTAATAGAACCATTTTTATTAATAATATTAAGAGGTAATGTAATGACTATAAAGATTTTAATAATAATATTTATATCTTTAGCATTATATATTATTTTCGCTATAAAAAGCTATAAGAGCTTGCCGGTAGGTTATGATAATAAATTTGTTAAAAGGATATATTATTGCTACTCAATATTATGGATTATAGTGTTTAACATTCTATTTTATGATGTAATAAAAACTATAGAAATTATTAGAATAAGCCTGGTAAAAACAACACAATATGCAGTCAATGTTTGCTTTGTCTCAGCTTTGATATTTATTGTTTTTTTGATTTGGGAATATATTTTTATTTCATGTAAATCTGTAAGGATTTTTAGATTTAAAAATTTGGCAGTAAAATTAGAAAAAGAAGAAAGAGAAAAAATTAGTAACATAGCCTATTATGGCAGATTTGTAAAAAGAGAGAAAGATACTCTTTATGCAGTGTTAAATGCATTATTAGAGATGGAAGAATATATAAATCAGTATATTTTACAAGAAGATTTAAGCCCGTATGTTTGCTATGCTAACATACTAAAAGAATATAAAAAGAAAAGAAAAAATATTGATGTTTTAGTATTTTACGAAAACACAAATCAAATGGAATTAATGAGAAAAAAACTAAATTTAACAGAACAACAAATTTCCGCAATAATGTGTTCTGTAAACATCTACGGATTTTGTTCACAAGATGGTTATAAAAATAGGGATTATATATTTGGTAAAATAGAAGCAAAGTTTCATCCTGAAAATATCATTGTTGTACTAAAAAGTAGACATTTAATAGATAAAGAATTTTTAATATTAATTGATATAATTAATTATTTTGAATTGAAGCTTGAACTAGAGATGTCAAGAATGTAACGAGGCACAAGATGTCTGCGCCTCGTTGAAACGGTGTGTTGCAATTACTATGTAATTGCTTCCGTTATAAAAAACTTAATATCAGATGAAGGGAAGTGTTCATGTGACTGAAGATAAAAAAAACAATTTAGATAAAATGATTAAGATTGCTAATGATAAAAATTGTAAAACAATGAAAACGAAACTTCGATTCACATCAGATTCAAAGGTGATGAGTGATAGAAAAGCCTTAGCAGGTCGAAGGGCACTTAACGAAAACTTCATATAATACCTACAAATCGTCATGGTATAAAAATGTAGTAATAAAAAAAGAAAAGCTAATTGTTATTTAGCTTTTCTTTTTGAAATAATGGAATTTCATCATTAATTATTTAAGAATTTTGGTTCTGATAAATTATTTGACTGTAAAGCTTTTTTTTCTATGGTTAGTTGTATTCTATTATCTTCATTATCTATTTTGAATTGAAATTTTTTTCCGCAATTTTCACACTGTATGTATTCATGCATTTCTAATCTCATTCTATTATCAAAAATAAAAGGAATAAGATTAGTTTTTTTAAATCTGTCATTGCTATCTATATTATATGTATATAAATACGTAGCTTCTTTCTTTAAAGATATCATCGGACTATTGCAATTTGGACATATAAAATTGTTTGCCTTTTTCATAAAATGATACTCCTTTCAAAAAAATGATTACCCTATGATTATTATGTATTAAAATGCATAAATTAAACACAAAATAGTTTTAATCTGAATTGTTCATAGTCATATTAGTAAATATGAGTATTTTGTGCTATTATATATAACGAGGCTGGGTACCGATTTGATTTAACAAATGGTGTGTAAATTAGCGCCTCGTTGTAACGTAATAAGATTTCAGGTTTTAGGAGGTTTGATCATGAAAAAAATGACAGTTTTAATAATGATAATTTCTTTAATATTATGTAGTTGTGTACCTAAACAAGTAAAAAAACCTATTTCAAAGACTAACTTACTGATGGGAACTATAGTGAATATTGAATTGTATGATGATGTAGATGATAAAGTTTTTGAGGAAATTTTTGATAGATTGAAGGATATAGAAAGGAAAATGAGTGTTAACATTGAGGATAGTGAAGTATCAAAGCTAAATAAAGCTTCAGGAAATATGAGTGTAAGAGTATCGGATGAAACATACTATGTTGTAAAAGAAGGGAAAAAATATTCAGAGATTTCTAAGGGTAATTTTGATATAAGTATATTACCACTAGTTAAACTTTGGAACATAGGTACAGATCAAGCTAGAATTCCAACAAAAGAAGAAATAGAGCAAAAAAAATCTCTAGTTAACTACAAAGATATATATATGGATGATGAAACAAAAAAAATAGAACTTAAAAATAAGAATATGGCTTTGGATTTAGGAGGAATAGCTAAAGGATATGGAGCTGATGAAATTACAAAAATATTGAAGAAACATGATATTAAAGGTGGAATAATAGACCTTGGAGGAAATATTACAGTTTATGGCGATAAGCAAGATGGGAGTAATTGGACAGTGGGAATACAAAATCCCTTTGAAGAGAGAAATAATTATATTGGAATATTAACAGTAAAAAATCAGTCTATTGTTACATCTGGTATATATGAGAGATACTTCGAAGTAGAAGGTAAAAGATATCATCACATTTTAAGTCCATTTACCGGATATCCTATTGAAAATGACTTGGGAAGTGTTACTATTTTGAGTGATGAATCTATAAAAGCGGATTCGCTATCTACTTCAGCTTTTGCATTAGGTTTAGAGGAAGGTATGAAACTTCTAAATAGTATAGAGAATTCGGAAGGGATATTTATAACAAAAGATAAAAAAATATATATAACTGATGGAATTAAGGATACATTTGAACTAACAGACAAGGATTTTCAGTTGATTAAGTAGAATATAAAATAATATTAAACTCATATAAAAACATGAGTTAAGTAGGAGTATATAGATGAGGAGATTAGATATAATAGTTGTAATTGCAATATTAATACTTTCTGGTGGTTTTTATCTTGTAAATGATTTAATTAATAATGAAAAATATGACTATAATTTTGCTAAGATTACTGTTGATGGGAAAATATATAAAACTATAGAGTTAATTGATGACAATTATTATGAAAAGATTGTTATACAAAAGAAAGCATATAAGAATGTAATTGAGATAAAAGGAAAAACAGTTAGAATGCTGGAATCAAATTGTAGAGATAAAGTATGTATTAAAATGGGTATGATAGATGAACCCGGTGAAATTATTGTTTGTCTGCCTAATAAGATTGTTATTGAAATAGTTGGGAATCAAAAAAGAGATATAGACGGATTGGCATATTAGAGGAGTATAAAATGAGCAAAACAAAAAAATTAGTATTCATATCATTATTGATAGCACAAGCAATGATATTAAGTTTCATAGAAAATAGCATTCCATTTAGTCTATCAATAATGGGTGCAAAATTAGGATTAGCAAATATCATAAGTCTAACAGCTTTATATATGTTTGGAATAAAAGAAGCATTGATAATAGTTTTTATGAGAACATTTATAACTGATATTCTTTTTGGATCTATGCAAAGGTTTTTGTTCAGTATTTCGGGTGGAATATTAAGTGTAATAATAATGTATATAGTACTAAAGATATTTAAAGATAGAATAAGTATAATAGGAGTAAGTGTATTTGGAGCATTATTTCATAGTATAGGACAAATAGCCATGGCTGCTGTAGTGATTCAAAATATAAAAATAGCAGTATATTTACCTTATTTAGGTGGGATATCAGTAGTAACAGGTATTTTTGTTGGAATTAGCTCAAAATATATGCTTTTAGCTATAAGAAAAGTTAAACCCTGATTATTCATATAACTTTGAATAATATGGTGTATAGTTTTGACTTAGAAAATTTCAGTGAATTTGAAGGCATACCGAGTTGGTATGTCGAAAATTTAATGGACTTCTTATAACAACGAAAGCAATTACGTAGTAATTGCAACACACCGTTTCAACGAGGCGTAAGATATTCACACCGCCTGTTAAATATAATCGCTACCCACTACCTATAGAGGTGAGGGACATCTTGTGCCTTGTTATAATCAAAAGGATGTTATTAATGAATCTCCTATTCATTTTTTAATATGAAACTCACTACTCATTTCATTCCTAGGAGTAAGTGATTCACAAGAAATCGTAGATTTCTGTTCTCTACTCATGAGTAAGCGACTCACAAAAAATCATAGATTTTAGTTTCCTGCTCATAATTTTCTATGAATAATCTGGGTTTAATACTTTAAGACAAGCAAAACCTAAGGACGATGATATTCCTTAGGTTTTGCTTGTCTGTTGAAGTTTAAAAAGCTGTTTAGTTTTGTAGAAGCTTTTGTTGTCTAATCATCCATTTGTTTACACTAATAGCAGCAAAAATTCCCACAAAAATAGAATAATTAAGAATTTTGTCAGAAGTAGCCTCCATATATATACACCTTCAATATATTAAGTTTTACTTCATAAATATTTTAAAAAATAAGTTTTTGTGATTATTTTTTATTATGTATAGTAATTAATATCTGTGGAATTGTGGATGAAAATAATTTTTTTAATGCATTTTTTATAATTTTGACAATAATCTCATTAAAGGTGGTCTATATATTTCTATTGCTTTCTTTGGACAAAGTTCATGACAGCAAAAACATCTTATGCAGTTATCCAAATCTACGACTGGGCGATTATCCTTCATTTCAATTATTTTTGGTGGACAACTATTAGCGCATTTACCACAACCAGTACAGTCATCATGTATAAATATAGGTTTAGGCTGTAAAAGTTTATTGCATAAGCTTGAAACAAATTGTGGAAATCTATCGCTAACAAAATCTACACATCGAATAATAGGCATTTTAAAATCTTTTATCATAAAATCATCTATATTATCACCAACCAATTTTATATCATCAAGTGACCCAGAACATATCCCGCGATTAATACAACTATTTATAGTTGGTATTTTTTTAGCGTCAATATTAATTATACTAGAGGCTACTACATCTAAATGATAAGGACTATTAGAGGCAATGACAGCACCGATTTGTCGAGGATTACCGCTTGTAGGACCATCACCTTCCATACCAACAATACCATCCATAAATGATAAAACTGGATTAGCATACAAACAAATGTCAACTAGTGCATCCGCGAAATCTTTAACCTCAGGCATTTTAAAATGGTACTCACTCTTTAGAGAACCAGGAATAATGCCAAATTGATTTTTAACTGCGCCTGTAAACAACATCATACAATGAGTTTTTAGTTTTGATACAGAAATAACCTTGTCTACATCTTCTAACATTTGAGTTACAGTAAGACGCTTTAACAGTTTTCCATCAGGAAATGAAACCTGCATTGAATTTGTGTTGAAATTTAATTTTGCTCCAGTTTCTTCAGCAATATTAGAAATTTGACACGTATTGTATATACTCTTAAGAATAGCTTTGTTAAAAGGTCCTCCTGGACTGTCACCTATAATTACTTCAGCACCGTATTCAATCAAAACTTCAGCGAGAGCTTTGACAAAAGTAGGATGTGTAGTAGCTGCTTTATCTGGGCTTTTTTTGATAACTAAATTAAGTTTTAACAAAACTCTGTCCTTTTTATTTATATATTTTTCTATTCCACCTAGATTGTCAAAGCTTTTAAGTATGCTGTCTTTTACTTTTGAATATTCGTAGTTATTGCATTTATCTAACGAAACAATATTAATCATTTTTATCTCCTTTATATTAAACTGTGGTCATTTTAAATTTCGCTTATATTATATACATAATATATCATTAGGATAGTGCAAAATCAATCATTGCATAGAGAGTAATACATTTACACAATAATTTACCAAATTAAGAAAAAAATAAAATTACTTATTGACAGTAAAAAACAAATGAGCTATACTAATTAATACAATGTGATACACTATATATTAAATATGACATACTATATAGTTAATATAATAAAAAATAAGGGGGTAACTACTATGAGTGATATAGTTAATAAGTCAGAATTAGAGGATATTAATATAAATCATATTTGGAAGTTAAGGGGCTGTTTCAGCAGATATCTTCAATGTGCAATTAATACATCTTCAAATATATTTTAAGCTGAGCTGTTTCTTACCACCAAAGGAATTATAGGGGGTAGAATATGAAAAAACAAAGATCAGACGGCGTTGAAAAGGTATTAATATTATTAATAGGTATGTATGGAAATAGTATTTTTCCTGAAATTCAAAACTTTTTATCATCATGCAACCCTATTTTATTTAATATGATTTTTACAATATTATGTTACGGATTATATAAATTTATAGTAGAGAATATAAATACTCATCTGAATTAAGATGGGTATTTATTGGAATTATGGGAATACTAAAGCGTAGATATTTACTTAATATGTTTATAAAATTCAAATGTTCTGTTGTATTTTTCAGTGTATAAGATATTCAGAAATATACAGCATATTATCTGTTGTTACATGAGCAATTAGAGGAAAATTTAAATATATTATAAGTATATTGACAACAAATATCAAATGAGCTATACTGATTAATGTAATAAGATACACGGTTGATTAAATATGACATACTATATATTGTATATAAATATTTTAAAAAGGGGAGAACAAGTAGCATGACTAAGTTTGTTTATTCTTTTGAAGAAGGAAATAAAGATATGAAGCCACTTTTAGGAGGTAAAGGAGCTAATTTAGCGGAAATGAAGAAAATTGGCTTACCTGTACCTTTAGGTTTTACAATTACAACTCAAGCATGTAATGCTTATTATGAAAACAACAAAAATTTAGGATCGGAAATGGAAAGTGAAATATTTAATTTTTTAGAAGATTTAGAGAAAAAAACAGGCAAAACATTTGGTAGTATTGAAAATCCTTTGTTAGTTTCAGTTAGATCAGGTGCTGTTATATCTATGCCTGGAATGATGGATACAGTTTTGAATTTAGGTTTAAATGATGATACTGTTAAGGGACTAGCTGAACTTACTAATAACGAAAGATTTGCTTATGATAGTTATAGAAGATTTATTCAAATGTTTGGTGATGTAGTTTTACACATACCAAAATATGAATTTGATAGAGTATTAGATGAAATAAAGAGAAAAATAAATGCAAGTAGCGATACTGAATTAACGGTAGATGCATTAAAGGATATGATTAAAAAATATAAGAATATTATTAAAAGACAAGCAGGGATAAATTTCCCAAATGAGCCTAAAAAACAACTACTTATGTCAGTTAGAGCTGTGTTTGATTCATGGAATAATCAAAGAGCAATAATATATAGAAATATAAATGATATACCACATGATTTAGGAACTGCTGTAAATGTGCAATCCATGGTTTTTGGTAATATGGGAGAAACATCAGGTACAGGTGTTGCATTTACAAGAAATCCTGCTACAGGAGAAAACAAAGTATTTGGAGAATATTTATTAAATGCTCAAGGTGAAGATGTGGTTGCAGGGATAAGAACTCCTCAATCTATTGATCAATTAAAAGATTTCATGTCAGGAAAAATATATAATCAATTCATGGAAATAGCAGCTAAATTGGAAATGCATTATAGAGATATGCAAGATATAGAATTTACATTTGAAAAAGGTAATTTATATTTATTACAAACAAGAACAGGTAAAAGAACTGCAACGGCAGCGATAAAGGTAGCAGTTGATTTAGTAGCCGAAGGTAAAATAACTAAAGAAGAAGCATTGATGAGGATAGATCCAATGCAAATCAACCAACTTCTACACCCTGTATTTGACGAGGATGAGCTAAATAAAGCAAATAAATTAGCTAAAGGTTTACCTGCATCACCGGGAGCTGCATCAGGAAAAGTATATTTTTCATCAGAACACTCTGCACAGGCTGCTAGCAATGGTGAAAAAACAATATTGGTTAGAATAGAGACTTCTCCAGAAGATATCGAGGGTATGAATATGTCTCAAGGTATTCTTACTGCTAGAGGAGGAATGACATCACATGCAGCTGTAGTTGCTAGAGGAATGGGTAAATGCTGTGTAGCTGGTTGTGGTGAATTAAAAATAGATGAAGAAAGAAAGATTCTTAAAGTTAATGATGAAATTATAAAAGAAGGAGAATATATATCATTAGACGGTAATACAGGTAATGTATACAAAGGGATCATTAAAACTAAAGCAATAGAGCTTTCAGGCAATTTTGGGAAGATAATGCAATGGGCAGATGAAGTTAGAAGATTAAAAATTAGAACTAATGCAGATACACCAAGAGATGCTAAAACTGCTGTTGATTTTGGAGCAGAAGGTATTGGATTATGTAGAACAGAGCATATGTTCTTTGCTGAGGCTAGAATACCTATTATGAGACAGATGATAGTATCAGATACAAAAGAAGATAGAATAAAAGCACTTGATAGATTATTCGATTTCCAAAAAGAAGATTTTGTAGGTATATTCAGAGCTATGGGTGAAAGACCTGTGACAATAAGATTGTTAGATCCACCATTACATGAATTTTTACCACAAAATGATGACGATATCAAAGTATTAGCAGATAATATGAATATAGCTTTTCAAAAATTAAAAGATAAAGTACTAGATTTAAAAGAATTTAATCCAATGTTGGGTCATAGAGGTTGTAGATTAGCAATAACTTACCCTGAGATATACCAAATGCAAGCTAAAGCTGTAATAACAGCTGCGATAGAGGTATCAAAACAAGATGGATTAAATATAAAACCAGAGATTATGATACCGTTGGTAGGTCATGCAAAAGAACTTGAAATATTAAGAAAGCTTGTTGATGACACTGCAAAACAAACATTAAAAGAAAATTCATGTGAATTACAGTATTATATAGGAACTATGATAGAAATACCTAGAGCGGCTTTGACTGCTGATGAAGTAGCAAGGTATGCAGATTTCTTCTCATTTGGTACAAATGATTTAACACAGATGACATTTGGTTTCTCT
This sequence comes from Abyssisolibacter fermentans, assembly GCF_001559865.1. Taxonomy (NCBI): domain Bacteria; kingdom Bacillati; phylum Bacillota; class Clostridia; order Eubacteriales; family Clostridiaceae; genus Abyssisolibacter; species Abyssisolibacter fermentans. The sequence continues at coordinate 175,172 of NZ_LOHE01000038.1, read as the reverse complement.
AGAGATGATGCTGGTAAATTTATTGATGAGTATAAAAACAAAGAAATATTTGAAAATGATCCTTTTACAACTATAGATGTTAAAGGTGTAGGCAGTTTAGTAAGAACAGCATCCAAATTGGGAAGATTAGAAAAAGAAAACTTAAAGTTAGGTATTTGTGGAGAACATGGTGGAGATCCTAAATCAATAGAATTTTGCGAAGAGGTTGGATTAGATTATGTTTCTTGCTCGCCATATAGAGTGCCAATAGCAAGATTAGCAGCTGCTCAGGCAGTAATAAAAAAGAATAATTAAAAATTATTGTATATAAATAGATGCGTTTAAAAAAGTGAGTCTTATGACTCGCTTTTTTAACGTTTTGAGAAAAATTCTAGTAGTGAATTTGGCATATATATTTTTCATAAATTATATACATTAACATAATAAAAAAATCCTAAAAAATACAGCTTGACTTTCATACTTTACGGTGATAATATATGCAATATACTTGTATATATATGCGCAATTTATGGCGTACAAAATAGAAAATAGTGTCTATTAATAACATATTCAAGTTTGAAATTCAATTAATATTTATACATTAATTTTAAAGTATTAATAGATAAAGAACAGACAAGGTTAGTGATTTTTTTAAAAAGAGGTGAATGTATATGAAATATCCTTTAGTTGAAATAAATTTGTCGAAATTAAAACACAATGCAGAGACAATAAAAAAAATGTGTAGCAAGCAAGGCATAAGTATAGCTGGAGTTACTAAAGGATTTTGTGGCAATAAATACTTAGCTCAAGCTATGATAGAAGGAGGAATTGAAGTTCTAGCTGATTCTAGAATAGAAAATCTTGAAAAAATAAAAGATTTTGATGTTATGAAGCTGTTGTTGAGAATACCTATGAAAAGTATAGCAAATAAGGTAGTTGAATTAACAGATGTATCTCTAAATTCTGAAATAGAGACAATAAAGGAGCTGTCTAATCAAGCAATAAAACAAAATAAAATTCATAATATAATTTTGATGATAGATTTAGGAGATTTAAGAGAAGGCATTTTTGATGAAAATGAAATATATGACGATATTGATATAATATTAAAATTAGAAGGTATTAATCTTTTAGGTATAGGTACTAACCTTTCTTGTTTTGGGGGAGTGATACCAACAGCTGAAAATCTAAATAGACTTATAGAAATAAAAAAGAAAATTGAAGATAAATTTAAAATTAAATTAGAAATATTATCAGGAGGAAATTCAACAAGCTTTCAATTGGTGATGGATGGGAAAATGCCACGAGAAATAAACCACTTAAGACTAGGTACAGTTATATTGGTAGGGCATGATGAGGTTTTTGACAGGTGGATAAAAAATACTTACAATGATGTGTTTAGATTAAAGGTTGAAATAGTAGAAGTGAAGAACAAACCTTCAGTTCCTATAGGAGAAATCGGCTTAGATTCTTTTGGAAATAAACCATTTTTTAAAGATAGAGGTATAAGAAAAAAAGCTATATGTGCTATAGGAAGACAAGATACAGATATTGAATGGATGCAACCTGATGACAAAGGTATATTAGTACTTGGAGCAAGTAGTGACCATCTAATACTCGATATAACAGATGCTAAAGATGATTTAAAGGTAGGAGACGAAGTAAGCTTTATATTGGATTATGTAGCACTATTAAATGCTATGACATCAGAATATGTGTATAAGAAATTCATACAGTAAATTCATAGGCTAAAGTAGGTTTTATAAGCTTGTTGTGGTAAAATAATAAGAAAATGGTTTATGGAAGCAAGGAGGGGTAATTTTGAAAGCTACTGTTCAAAAATATATTAGAGAGTTCAAAAATGAACTTATTGAGTTAAGTAATTATATTCACGCTAATCCGGAATTTGGGCATGAAGAATTTAAATCCTGCAAAGCGCATAAAGATATATTATCAAAGTATGGATTTGAAATAGAAGACAATTATTTAGATATGCAAACAGCATTTAAGGCAGTATATAATAGTAATAAAAAAGGGCCAACTATTGCATATTTAGCTGAGTATGATGCACTTCCAGGGATAGGTCATGGGTGTGGACATAATATATTAGGAACGACTAGTACAGGCTCAGGAATAGTTCTCAGTAAACTTATTGATGAACTTGGAGGAAAAGTTATAGTGTTTGGTACACCGGCAGAAGAGACTAACGGTGCTAAGGTTGATATGGCTAATAATGGAGCTTTTGATGAAGTAGATATAGTGCTTATGGCACATCCTGCTGATGAGTACTATAAAAGCGGTAAATCATTAGCAATGGAGGCTATTGAGTTTACATTTAAGGGGAAGACTGCACATGCTGCTTCAGAACCTGAAGAAGGGATTAATGCATTAGATGCAGCTATAAATACATTTAATAATATAAACGCTTTGAGAGAGCATATAAAGTATGATTCGAGAATACATGGTATTATTAAAGAGGGCGGAAAGGCAGCAAATATAGTGCCTGATTTAGCAATAGCACAATTTTATGTAAGAGCTACAACTAAAACGTATTTAACTAAGTTAGTAGAAAAAGTCAAAAACTGTGCAAGAGGAGCTTCATTAGCTGCTGGTACTGAATTAGAAATAACAAACTATGAAGCATCATATGATAATCTAGTAACAAATAATATATTAAATAATTTGTTTGAAGAAAAAATTAAAGATATGGGTATAAAAAATATTTTTGAACCTAAGGAAGGATTTGGTTCAATAGATGCAGGTAATGTAAGTCATGTATGTCCAACAATTCATCCATATTTCAGCATTAGTCCAAGGAAAGTTGTAGGACATACGGTAGAATTTGCAAAAGCTGCAGTATCTACATATGCTTATGAACAAATGTGTAAGACTATAGGAGCATTAGTTTTAGTTGCTGTTGATATAATAAAGGACAAGCAGTTACTAGCTGATATAAAAAATGAATTTGTTAATGCACATAAGTAAGCGTAGAGAACAGAGAACTATTATTTTTTGTGAATTCACTTATTCCTACGAATGAAAATGAGTTACAATTTAAGCTTACTGATAGGAACAAGTGAGTAGGATAAAATATTTTCAAAAAAAATGAAAAAAAATGAAAAAATATAAAAAAACTATTGACAAAGCATATAAATAAACGTATAATATTCATTGTCAGTATTGGCAAACAATAATTTTCGCGGGAGTGGCGGAATTGGCAGACGCGCTAGACTTAGGATCTAGTGCCAAAAGCGTGGGGGTTCGAGTCCCTTCTCCCGCACCATAACATTTTAAAGCCAATGGTTATACCATGGGCTTTTTTTCTAATATACAGAGAATATATGTAATGTGTATATTGAGAAATTTTGGTTTACATTTGTAGTGTTACTTTTAAGTCATCTTTTATATATTACTAAAGGAGACTTTTTTAATGTATAAAGTAAATAGATTAAGGATATACACATATTGATAGCGTTTTTTGGTCTATATTAAATATATAGGTAATTATAGACTTTAAAACTGTAAATAATTTGTAATTATTGTAGATATTTATGTCAAGAACTGATTTTAATCTTCCTTAGAAGATTTTGTTTTAAAAATAATAAAATACTTCATATATAGTAGTTAATGGTTGTTGGATAGAAAAAATTTTTATGATATAATGTAATGGTTGATTTTATCCCTTATTTTTAAATTTAAGTTAATAGCTTACTTAGATAAAGAAATGAGTTTGAGTTAATCTATACTTAATTATTAAAGAATAATATGGGTTTACAATACATAAAAAATTTTATTGATGATTTCTACTAATAAATCTTGAAGTTTTATGATGATTCTATATTATAATTAATAGAACTTATACTATGTTTAATATAAATGACATTGTATAAGCTATTTGAATATACTAATAGAAGTATAAATATGATGCGTTCGTAATTAATTAAAAGAATAAAAAACGCAGGAGGAGGAGCTATTATGAGTTCAAAAATTGCAAAAAAAGAAAACAATACAGTTACTCTTAATATTATGGTAGAGTGGGATGAATTTGAAAAAAACATTCAAAAAGCATATTTAAAAAACAGAAAAAAATTCAATGTAAATGGTTTCAGAAAAGGTAAAGTACCAAGACAAATCATAGAAAAGATGTATGGAATTGAAGTATTCTATGAAGATGCAATCAACTTTGTTTTACCAGATGCATATGATAATGCAGTAGAAGAACATGACTTAGAACCAGTAGATAGACCATCAATTGATTTTGAAGAAATTAAAAAAGGTGAGCCTGTAGAATTCATAGTTGATGTAGTAGTAAAGCCTGAAGTCAAATTAAATGATTATAAAGGAATAGAGGCAGAAAAGTTTGAGTATACTGTAACAGATGAAGATATTGACAATGATATTAAAAAAATGCAAGAGCAAAATGCAAGAATAATCGAAGTTGAAGAAAGACAAGTTAAAGATGGAGATATTGTAATAATTGATTTTGAAGGGTATATTGACGGAGAGCAATTTGAAGGTGGAACTGCAAAAAATCATTCATTAACTATAGGTTCAGGTGCATTTATTCCTGGATTTGAAGAGCAATTAATAGGAAAGAACAAAGAAGATGAAGTTGATGTAAATGTTAATTTCCCTGAGGATTATCAAGCAGAAGATTTAGCTGGAAAAGAAGCATTATTTAAAGTTAAAATACATGAAATTAAAGAAAAAGAGTTACCAGAGCTTGATGATGAATTTGCTAAAGATGTGAGTGAGTTTGATACTTTAGCAGAGCTTAAAGAAGATGTTAAAAAAAGACTTCAAGAGCAAGCAGATAGAAAATCAAAGACTGAAACTGAAAGCAGTGTCGTAAAAAATGTTGTTGATAAGGTTGAAATTGATATACCTAAGGCTATGGTAGAAAGCCAAGTTAATATGGAAATAAGAGAGTTAGATTACAGATTAAGAATGCAAGGATTAGATGTTGAGAAATATCTACAATTTACAAATGGTTCTATGGAAGATATAAGAGAAAAAATGGAGCCAAATGCTAAGCAAATTGTTAAAACAGAGCTTGTACTAGAAGAAATATCTAAACAAGAAGGAATTTCAGCGACTGATGAAGAATTAAATAAAGAACTTGAAAAAATGGCAAAACAGTACAATCAGGAACTTGATAAATTTAAGAAAAATATTAAAGAAGAAGATTTAGAATATATCAAATTGGGTATAATTAAAAGCAAGACAGTTGATTTTTTAGTAGAAAATGCTAAGTTTACTAAGGCAGATAAATAAGAATAAAGATTTTTGGTATTAAATCTGCTGTAAAATATAGGAGGGGATTTTTATGGCATTAGTACCTGTTGTTGTAGAACAGACAAATAGGGGAGAAAGGTCTTACGATATTTTTTCTAGACTTTTAAAAGATAGGATAATATTTTTAAGTGACGAAGTAAATGATGCTACAGCTAGTTTAGTAGTTGCACAGTTATTATTTTTAGAAGCTGAAGATCCTGACAAAGATATTCAATTATATATTAACAGTCCTGGAGGATCAATAACTTCAGGTATGGCAATATATGATACAATGCAGTACATTAAACCAGATGTATCAACTATATGTATTGGTATGTGTGCAAGTATGGGTGCATTCTTGTTAGCCGCTGGAGAAAAAGGAAAGAGATATGCTCTTCCAAATGCAGAAATCATGATACATCAACCTCTAGGTGGTACAAAAGGTCAAGCAGAAGATATAAGAATCCATGCAGAAAGAATTATTAATGCTAGAAAGACATTAAATGAAATATTGAGTGAAAGAACAGGTCAATCTCTTGAGACAATCCAAAGAGATACAGATAGAGATAATTTTATGTCTGCAGAAGAAGCCAAAGAATATGGACTGATAGATAAGGTAATCACTTCTAGAAAATAACGTATTGAAAGAGGTGACATAATGTCAAAATATAATGATAAGCAACTGAAATGTTCTTTTTGTGGTAAATCACAAGATCAAGTTAGGAGACTAATAGCAGGACCCAATGTGTATATTTGTGATGAATGTATAATGCTATGTCAAGAAATAATAGATGAAGAATTTGATGATGCAACAAATTTTGAAATGAATGATTTACTAAAACCTATAGAAATAAAAGATGTTTTAGATGAATATGTAATTAAGCAAGACAGAGCAAAAAAGGCATTAGCAGTGGCTGTCTATAATCATTACAAGAGAATAAATAAGAAAGTTTCAAATGATGATGTTGAATTGCAAAAAAGTAATATTGTTATGCTTGGTCCAACTGGTTCAGGTAAGACATTACTAGCTCAAACTTTAGCAAAGATATTAAATGTACCATTTGCTATAGCAGATGCAACTTCATTAACTGAAGCTGGATATGTAGGAGAAGATGTAGAAAACATTTTATTAAAGTTAATTCAATCTGCTGATTATGATATAGAAAAAGCTGAAAAAGGAATTATCTATATTGATGAGATTGATAAAATTGCTAGAAAATCCGACAATCCGTCTATAACAAGAGATGTTAGTGGTGAAGGTGTACAACAAGCTTTATTGAAAATATTAGAAGGAACTATAGCTAGTGTACCTCCACAAGGAGGAAGAAAGCATCCGCACCAAGAATTTATACAGATAGATACAACTAATATCCTCTTCATAGTAGGTGGCGCATTTGGCGGAGTAGAAAAGATTATTCAAAAGAGAATTGGTGAAAAAGGAATTGGTTTTGGAGCTAAATTACAAAGCAAAAAGATTAATAATATAGGAGAACTGTTAAAACAGATTCATCCAGAAGATTTATTAAAATATGGTCTTATTCCAGAGTTTGTTGGTAGACTTCCAGTTATAGTGACATTAGAGAAGTTGGACAAAGAAACTTTAGTTGACATTTTAACTAAGCCAAAGAATGCTCTTGTTAAACAATATAAAGAGTTATTTAAAATGGATGGTGTTGAATTGGAATTTGAAGATGAAGCTTTAGAAGTAATTGCTCAAAAAGCTATAGATAGAGATACTGGAGCAAGAGGATTAAGAGGGATAATAGAAGAAGTTATGATAAATATTATGTATGATATACCATCAAGAGAGGATATCAAAAAATGCATAATTACTAAAGAAACTATTTCTAATGGATCTGATCCAACACTTGTTCTTAAGAGAAAGAATAAATTATCAAAAACTAAAAATAATAAGGAAGAAACAGCTTCCTAAAAGGAACTGTCTAAATAGTTAAAAGGCAATTCCTTTAGGGGTGTTTCAGAATGAATGAAGTTCTAGGCATTGGAATTCTCATGGATAAGACTGTATTTATTGTACTGATTAGTTGGGAGATATTTCAATAATGCAGAAATTCGTCATTTTGAGGCACCCCATTCTTCATATAGGAAATTATAAATTTTTAAGATTGCTTTTATATGTAAGGCAAAGTCTATTTTCAAAATTTTATAGAAGACTTTGTTATTTAATATGTACATACTTTGGTAAAAATATATAACAAACTATTGAAATTAATTGCAATAAAAAGTAATATATTATATATATATTGTACAATAACCATAATTATGGATATAATATTCATTGACTTTAGTGTTATGAATAGAATAAAATTAATAAAGAAATTGAGCAAAAATAGATTAGTAAGTTTTGGTTATAATATTAATTAGTACTTGGTTTAAACCTGACAAAGGAGCTGTTATAATGTCAAAGGATAAATATATAATAAAGTGTCAAAAAAGAACAATACCATTGATTCCGCTTAGAGGAATTTCAATATTTCCATATATGATAGTACATTTTGACGTAGGTAGAGATAAATCAATAAAAGCTTTAGAAGAAGCAATGGTAAATGATTCTCTGATTTTTTTAACAACTCAAAAAAAAGCTAATACAGATATACCTACAGCAGAGGATTTTTACGAAGTCGGAACTGTATGTAAAATAAAACAAATGTTAAAGCTTCCGGGAGATACTATAAGAGTTTTAGTTGAAGGAATTAATAGAGGTAAAATTAGAGAAATTATAAGAGAAGAGCCATTTTTTGAAGTGGAAATAGAAGAATATGTATATGAACTAAACATTAAAGATGATAAAAGCATAGAAGCTATGATGCGGTTAGTAATGGAAAATTTCAATGAATATGTAAAGCTTGAAAATAATATTGCTTCTGATGTAGTTGTTACTATTTCAGAAATTAAAGAAGCAGGTAGATTTGCTGATGTAATTTCATCATATTTATTTCTAAAACCTGAAAATAAACAAAGAATACTAGAAGCATTTAATCCATACAAGAGATTGGAATTAATAAATGTGTTACTAGAAGAAGAACTTGATGTTTTAAAAATAGAAGAACAAATAGCAGAGAGAGTAAAAAGTCAAATAAACAAAGTTCAAAAAGAATATTATCTAAAAGAACAGATAAAAGCAATATATAAAGAGTTAGGTGAAGATGAAGATATAGAGCAGGAAGTTGAAGAATACTTAGAAAAAATTGATAAAAGCAAAATGCCTAAAGATATTAAAGATAAGGCAAAAAAAGAAGCAAATAGACTATTAAAAATGTCACCTTCATCATCAGAGTCAGGTGTAATAAGAAATTATGTTGAATGGTTGATAGAATTACCTTGGGGAAAACAAACTAAAGATAGAGTGAATTTGAAAAAATCTAGAGAAATTTTAGATACAGATCATTATGGACTAAAAGATGTAAAAGAAAGAATACTTGAGTTTTTAGCTATAAGAAAGCTTTCAAATAGCATGAAAGGTCCAATATTATGTTTAGTAGGTCCTCCGGGAGTTGGTAAAACGTCTATAGCAAAGTCTATAGCCAGAGCATTAGGAAGAAAATTTGTTAGAATGTCACTTGGTGGGATGAGAGATGAAGCAGAGATTAGAGGTCATAGAAGAACGTATGTTGGAGCTATACCTGGTAGAATAATATCATCATTAAAAAAAGCTCAATCTCAAAATCCAGTGTTTTTATTCGATGAAATAGATAAAATAAATAGTGATTTTAAAGGTGACCCAGCATCAGCATTACTAGAAGTATTAGATCCAGAACAAAACAATACATTTACAGATCATTTCTTAGAGGTTCCTTTTGATTTGTCAAAGGTTATGTTTATTACAACAGCAAATTCATTATCAACAATTCCAAGACCTTTATTAGATAGAATGGAAGTAATACACGTAACTAGTTATACAGAAGATGAAAAGTTTGAGATAACAAAGAGATACTTAATACCAAAGCAAAGAAAGGCTCATGGATTAACAGAAGAAAATATAACTATTTCAGACAAAGCTACTATGGAAATAATAACAAGCTATACTAGAGAATCAGGTGTTAGAGGACTTGAAAGACAGATAGCAAATGTTATGAGAAAAGCAGCTAAAAGAATTGTAGAAGAAAAAATTGACAATGTTAAAATAACTACTGGAAATGTAAGCAAATACCTTGGAATGCAAAAGTATTCATATGAAAAAGCTGATACAGAACCTAAAATTGGGATAGTAAATGGATTGGCGTGGACATCAGTTGGTGGAGTAACATTAAATATAGAAGTAAGTGTCATGAAGGGTAAAGGAAAGGTTCAATTAACAGGTCAGCTTGGAGATGTAATGAAAGAATCAGCTATGACAGGAATAACATATATTCGTACTATAGCAGAAGAATACGATATAGAAAATGATTTTTATGATGAAATGGATATTCATATACATGTTCCAGAAGGTGCAATTCCAAAAGACGGACCTTCAGCAGGTATAACAATTGCAACCGCAGTACTATCAGCACTTGCGAAGATACCAGTAGATAGTACAGTAGCAATGACAGGAGAAATCACTCTAAGAGGAAGAGTGTTACCAATAGGTGGCGTAAAAGAAAAAGTACTCGCTGCTAAGAGAGCAGGTATAAAAAAGGTACTATTACCTTGGGATAACAAAAAAGACATGGAAGAATTAGAATCAAACGTAAAAAGAAGTATGAAATTTGTATTTGTAAAGGATGTAAAAGAAGTTTTAGAAGAGGTGTTACTAAGGGAGAATAAAAATGAAAATTAAAAAAGCAGAACTTTTAGCTGTAACAGGAAGAAAAGAGCAGTACCCCGAAGAAGGTGTATTTGAGATAGCATTAGCAGGAAGGTCGAATGTAGGAAAATCATCATTTATTAATACATTACTAAACAGAAAGAAATTAGCTAGAACAAGTGGTCAGCCAGGGAAAACTCAAACTATAAATTTCTATAATATAAATGATGAATTTAGATTCGTAGATTTACCCGGATATGGTTATGCAAGAGTGTCTAGAACACAAAGAGAAGCTTGGGGAAAAATGATTGAAACTTATTTGAGCTCACGTGAATCATTAAAAGAGATAATATTACTTTTGGATATTCGTCATGAACCGGGAGAACATGACAGAATGATGTATGAGTGGATTAAAAAAATAGGTTTTAAAGGATATATAATAGCTACAAAAGCAGACAAGATGTCAAAAGGTGCCTGGCATAAGCATACCAGTGCAATAATGAAGAAACTAGAGATTAAAGACAGAAGCTTAGTATTACCTTTTTCTGCATCTAAGAAATTGAATGTTGATAAAGCTTGGGAATTGATTGAGAATATATTAGATTATGAAGAAGAATAAATATTAACCTTAATTATTTGTATAATGCCAAACATTATACAAATAATTTAAGCAGATAGAAAAAGAAATCCTCATAGCTAGGATTTCTTTCTTACAAATTCTATATAAATTATTCTTTTGGTTCAAACATTTCTTTACCTGCACCACATACTGGACAAACATAATCATCAGGTAATTCTTCAAAAGGTACACCAGCATCAATATCTGAATCTGGATCGCCAATAGAAGGATCATAAACCCAACCACATGGCATACATACATATTTTCCCATAATGTTTCCTCCTATTTAAAAATTAAAGCATCAAAATGATGTTTTCATATATAATATTATTAACCCTTATTTTAATTTTCTAAACATTAATTATAAAAATATATTGATTTAAAATAGATTTGTATGGGTAATATATAAAAAGATATAAAATATCAATAAAAAGAGGTGAAAGCAGTGTATTATTTAATCGATGAAAGTGTCTGTAGCTCAATAGAAAATGCCAGAGGTATATTAAAGTGTATAATGGATAGAGTAAAAAGAATAATACCTGATGAAGCTGTACTATTTGATATTAGATTGATATTAGATGAGTTAGTCTATAACGGAGTAAAACATGGTAATGAATTTAAAGAAGAAAAAAAAATAAAGATTAGAATAGAAATAACAGATGACTTTGTAAAAATAGAAGTTTGTGATGAAGGAACAGGTATAAAATGTCGCAACAAAGAATATAATCCATTGGATTTAAAAGATTGCGGACGAGGATTAGTACTAGTAAAAGGCTTGAGTGATGAATTTAGCGTTGATAAGAATAAGGCTGTTTCAATAAAATATATTAAATAATTATTTGTCTGTAATATTTTTATTTATATTTGAGAAAATAATTATATAAATCATTTAGAGAGGTTGTTATAAATGGGAAATATATTACAGGCAGTAAAAGAAAGAAGAAGTATTAGGAATTATAAAAGAGATGAAGTTTCAAGGGAAAAAATAGAGAAGGTCTTACAAGCAGCAAATTGGGCTCCATCAAATGCAAACAGCCAGCCATGGAAATTCATAGTAATTAAAGGCGATTATTCAAAAAAGGTTAGTAGTATATATTATGAATGGGCTCAAGAATATGTACCAAGAGCTGATTATATAGCAGATGAAAACAAATCAGAAATAATGGATTATTCAAAGGACTTTGGAGGAGCACCTGTCCAGATAGTAGTGATATACGAGTTTTTCGAAAATGATGAAAACAGATCAGAAGAAGCACTAATGGCTACATGTGCAGCAGTGCAAAACTTATGTTTAGTTGCATTAGATGAAGGCTTAGGAACAGTATGGATAGCAGGACACGCTACACATGATCCAAGAACAAGAAGTATATTAAAGATACCTAAAAATCATAAAATAGCTGCAATAATCCCAATAGGATATCCAGCTGATACACCAAAGCCTCCAGCTAGAAAAGATGAAGACTTGGATCATAAAACAACATGGATGGGATTTGAATAAGTCGAGTTAGCTCGGCTTTTTTCAAATTTATGACTTGATGTCCTTGAAGCGAAGAGAGTAGGAGATTAGATTTTTGTAAGCTAATAAAAGAAAAAGTATTAAATAAAATGTTTTTACAGGTAATGCTATAAATATGCTATAATTATAAAGATATTACATGAGTAAGCTCACAGAGGAGGCAAAAATGGTAAAGAAAAATGAAGTTATAGAAGCGCAGATTCAAGACGTTCAATTTCCTAACAAGGGTATAGCTATAATAGATGGAAAAAAGATAGTAATAAAGAATACATTAAAAGGACAGACAGTAAAAGCTAGAATAAATAAGAAAAAAGGCAGACAAATAGAAGCAAAAGTTATAGAAACAATAAAAAAAGCTCCATACGAAGGCGAAGCAGTATGTAAACACTTTGGCAAATGCGGAGGATGCAGTTACCAAACAATAGCATATGAAGACCAACTAAAGCTCAAATCAGAGCAAGTACAAAGATTATTAAAAGAAGCAGACATAACAGACTATGAATATTTAGGAATAGAAAGAAGTCCTAAAGATTTTGCATATAGAAACAAGATGGAGTTTACTTTTGGAGATGAAGTAAAAGATGGAGAGCTTGAGCTAGGAATGCATAGAAGAGGCAAATTCTATGAGATAGTAACAGTAGATGATTGCCAAATAGTACACAAAGACTTCATAACAATACTTACAACATTCCTAAACTATTTTAGAGAGAAACAAATACCTTACTATAAAAAAATGACACATAAAGGATATCTAAGACATTTAGTAGTAAGAAAAGCAGTTAAAACTAATGAATATTTAATAAATTTAGTAACAACAACTCAGTTAGATTTTGATTTTACAGAACTAGTAGACATATTAAAAAATTTAAAGCTAGAAGGACAAATAAAAGGCTTTTTACACACACTAAATGACCAACTAGCAGATGCAGTGATAAGTGATGAAACAAGATTAATATATGGACAGGATTACATAACAGAAGAGATACTGGGATTAAAATTCAAAATAACAGCATTCTCATTCTTCCAAACAAATTCATTAGGAGCAGAAAAACTATATTCAATAGTTAGAGATTTTGCAGGCTCAACAAAAGACAAAGTAATATTTGACTTATACAGCGGAACAGGAACAATAGGACAAATAATGGCACCAATAGCCAAAGAAGTAACAGGAATAGAAATAGTAGAAGAAGCAGTAGAATCAGCAAACGAGAATACAAAACTAAATAATCTAAACAACTGTAAGTTCATAGCAGGAGACGTATTAAAGAAAATAGATGAGCTTAAACAAAAACCAGACATAATAGTACTAGACCCACCAAGATCAGGAATCCATCCAAAAGCAATAAAGAAAATAATCAACTTTAATTGCAAAAACATAATATACGTATCATGTAACCCAAAAGCATTAGCAGAGGATTTGAAGGTGTTTAAGGATGCAGGGTATAAGATAGATAAAATTAAGTGCATGGATATGTTTCCGCAGACGGTGCATATAGAGTGTGTTTCAAAGATAGTAAAAAAATAAGTAGAAGCTAAGCGGTTCGGGTGAACCTATAATATACCTTAAGGGTCACCTTATCCGCACATGCTTCTTGGTGAGAAAACTGTCGGACTTATCAAACTATGGCTAGAGTGCCGAGATGAATATACGGACGAATCTTTCTTATTCACTACGGAAAGAGCTGACCACATCACGGAAAGAGCCGTTCAACATCTGACTAAGCGTTTGAGTGAGTTAAGCGGAGTGGAGTTCAGCCCTCACACTTTACGTCACACTTATTGTAAAAGACTAGCGGACAACACGGGTCAAATCGAAGTTGTAGCCGAATTAGCGGGTCATTCCGATATAAACACAACTAGAATTTATGTTAAGCCAGGTAAGGAAGAACTTAAGAAATATGTTAATGATGTAGAGCTATAGGAAGTAAGACTAACTAGGAGCAAGTGGTAAATTAAAGCGGTTTGCTCTTTTTACTTTTTGGGGAACAATATATTAGACACCACCATAAAGGCAGTTTCTTTTCTTAAAAATTATTAGATTTAAGACGTGATTCTCTTTTATTGTGAATCAATTAATTACTTTCTTTATTTCTGTAAATAATACTCTGTTGAACTAAATATTCTTTTTCATAAAATAATGTTTGTGTTCAGAAGGGCAATCATCTAATACACCAAAAACCTCATATCCATGATTTTGATAAAAATCTTTTGCTTGAAAATCAAAGGTATCTAAATGAATTAATTTACAACCGTTCTCTTTTGCAATTGTCTCTACTTCATTTAAAAGCGCCGAACCATACCCATTTTTTCTAAACTCCTCTTTAACCCACAAAACATCAATAGATAGACAATTCCAACAGTATAACATACTATTTATTCCTGCTCTTATATCCCCGTCAATTCCTTTTATAACCCTATTAATTGGTAAAAAAGGTGGCTCTTGAGTAAATGGAACTTTAGATGCATTATATTCAACTATCCCATTATCAACCACTCTATAATCTTCTCTTGTACTTTTCTCAATAATAAAATTTTTCATATTTAGTTTCCCCCAATATAATTTATAAATTTTGTACTTAAAAAATACGATTATTTATTAATACAGTATATCTTATTGACACAATACAAATAAATTATGTAACAAAAAACTATCTAAATTATATCACACACTTCTGAATTTATACAAACTATACAATAATTTCTAAGTAATACTATAGTATATTCTCCGACATACACCTTTAGGGGGTGGTTGATATGAAAACCAACACAATAGAGCTAGGTGTAAATATTAAGAGTTGCAGAGATTGCAAGAAAGAGCAAGAGTTAAGCTTCGAAGCTATTAGATCAGAGCGTGACGTATTCGCTGAGGAAATCGAAGACCTACTTACTAGGATTGATATTCTAATGGAGGAACGCGACGTCGCGGAAGATAAACTCGAAGACGCAGAAATGAAAGTCTATGGGATTAAAAGAAGAAATTAGTTCCCTACAGGAGTATATCGAAGATAGAGTTTGGCGTGAAAATTGGGGAGAGCGTATTTAGCAGCATATACTTGTTAGAACCCTGCGTGCTCTTATTGAAAATTAGACAGAGAATTCGAAAGTCACTTGGAGGAAAACCAGGGACTTTCTTTTTTTGAACTTATTTTAAAAGAGGAAGAGTGGTGGGCTGATAAATCGATATGGTTAGAATATTATGTATAAGTATTGAATGTTACTAAAAGTATAAAAAACAAAACACAACCACCCAAACCATTGATTTATAAATGTTTATAGTTAGTATCTTTAAAGACTACTCTACCCATGTGGAGACGGTGGTAGGACTATATCGCAAAGACACCTTATAATCCTTGAATTCATGCACTTTGCCAGCTTTTTAACTTTAGCTCAAAAGGTGATGATTTTAAGAATAAAGAGCAAATTAATGATGTTAAAGTAAGAGTTGGTATTTGATAGGATGTAAGGGGATATGTTAAATATATTAAAAATATATAGTTTTGTAAAAAGGCTATGAATATCTAATTCATAGCTTTTTGCATGTATAAATGGTATAATTTCCTTATACTATATTTATTTGGCATGATTTAGAATGAGTAACGATAACTTTATAAGATGATTGCAAAAAATATACAATAAAGGAGATTTAGTATTGCAGGCAAATCAACATTTTTGATGATGATCCTGAAATCGCTTCTATAGTTTTCAAAGTATTGGAACAATTTATTCCAAATACCTGTCAGTAAGTCAGGCAAATATATAATGTGTTGAATTAAATGTTTAATATAGAAAAATAAAGGTTAGTGTCAAAGTTTCTTAACAGAAACTTTGACACTAACAAGATATATGAGGGGGGAATTGTATGATTAAAATAAATAAAATAATATCATCAGAAAAAAGAAATAACTTAAGAAAAGAGTATATTAAGACTTTGGTAGAACCTATTGATGGATATTGGGAAACTGTAGTTATTGATAATTCAGAATGTTATGAAATTATTCGCAATGATACAATAGTAGGTCATTTCTCTGTAGATAAAGATAAAACTCTAGTGCAGTTTTATCTTTCAACAGAGCATTATATATATGCATCGGATATTTTGAAATATTTCATTGAGAATAACATTGTAAAAACTGCATATGTTTCCACAAAAGAACCAGATTTCTTATCAGTGTGTCTTGATTATCAAAAAAGTGTACATTCAGATACGTATCTCTTTACTGATAATCAAAATGTAAATACTGAATCGCTTGAGTTTAGAAACTTGTCTTTTAGATTAGCATTAAAAAGTGATATAAATACTATAAAAACCAAATGTGATGTTGCATTTGAAGGTTATTATGAGGGTTTAATTAACAATAATCAATTATTTGTGCTATATGATGATGATACTTTGCTAGGCATAGGTGAGTTTAGAATAATGGCTTCAAATATACATTATGCAGATATAGGAGTTGTTGTAGCAGAAGAATATAGACGTAAAGGAATGGGAACTTACATTATTACAAAGTTAAAAAAACATTGTTATAATAATAATTTAAAGCCTTTAGCATGTTGTGATATTAAAAATATAGCATCTAAGAATACTTTACAAAAATCTGGATTTATATGCAATCATAGAATTATACATGTAAACTTTAATTAGTCTCATTAAAAAATATTAAGTATGCTTACTAAATTTCAAAACATATATACAATGATTAGCCCACAAAGATAGTAAACTATGGCAGGAGAAGTGAAATCAAAAAAATATGGTAACATTTAAAGAGAGGTATAAAGAGGTTGATGATGGTATGAACTTGGGCAGTCTTCTTATTTATGGGAAACATCCACTGAGACGTTTTTTTTTAGTGAAATGGGGATATGGAAGAGTTGAAGTATCAACTGGAAATGTTGGACAAGGTGCTTTAAGTTCATATAGACTTTTTTATGGCTTTTAGTAGATAATAGATATAACAGAAGTAAAATTTGATATGTAATAAACAGGATATCGTATCATTTATTCCAAAAAGTGGTGATGATACGATATCTATTATAAAAAAAGGATGTATGAGGGTGTATGACGAGAAAATTAGTTATGGGTTTTTCTATAATAATTATATTATTGGAATCATTATTAATATCATATATTAGTTACACTGATTTTATTAACTTACAAATAATAACAGCTAATTCGTTGATATCAGACAAATCTGTTACGGTTTTATTTAAAGAAGGAAATGTAACACCACCTTTGCATAAGTTAATTAACCGTTATCCTGATATAGCTATTTTATCGGAACTTTATAATTATCCTGATTTACGAGTATGGGGGATTTGTGGAAATTCCTTTTTAGATAGTAAAACAAATTCATTTATAGAAGGAACGTTTTTCAATAAAGATGATTTTTTCAAGAAAGAATTCAAAGCTGTTGTAGGTAAAAATGTTTTAAATCCAGACAATTGCTTTAAGGATAATAATGGCAAAAAATATTTTGTATTTTATGACAATTATTATGAAGTCATTGGATATATATCCTCAAATATTAGTAATATGCTTGATAATACTGCTTTTGTTAATTTAGATTCATTTGATGTTAAATTACGTGGATTTATTATAGATAGCGCAAAAAGTTCGAGTATAGTTACTGCTGTCAATAGCCTAAAAAAAGAATATGATGTTGATATAATAAGAGAAAATGATAACTTCATAGAAAGGTATATATTTAATGATGTCGATAGACATATATTAAATATTTTAGTAACTATTTTTGCTAGTATACTTACGATTACACTTTTAATGTTTACCTTACGTTATTATAGTGAGGAAATTAAGGTTAAAAGAATAATAGGCATAAGTTTTAAAAGCATTTTGTTTGATTTGCTTAGGAGTGTTATTTTTATAACTGTGATAAATACTGCTTTTGTAGTAACAATATACGCAATTATTTACTATATCTTTTTACAAAATATTCACATAGGTTTTTATTTTCATTCATTAATTATATTTTCATTAATTATATTAACTACTATTTGCTTAGCAATATATGTGTGCATGCTTGTATCAAATAATTTATTTTATAAAAATGGAGTGAAGTAGATATATGAAATATAAAAAAAACAATTATATATACATAGTAGTATGTTTTTGTGTCTTGACTATTGCCACAACAATATTCATGTTTTCTAATAAAAACTATAATAAGGCAGTACATAAAATAATAGATTTTGATAATAAAAATGTTGAATCGATATATTTGCGAGTAACCGATGTATACGATCAAAAGAATCAAAAAAAATTATCAGAATTCTTTTCCCAAAAAAATTCATTGGAACTAATGAAGGAGTTTTCCCACATTGTAAATGAAGAGTTTAATTTTTTAGAATTCGATACACAGCCATTACTGTTAAAGGATAATTTTAGTTATAAAGATGAATTTCGAGAAGATTATGGAAGTATTTCTTTTGGAGTAAACGATCATATTGGTATCTCTTTGCAATCTGTGCAGATAGGTAAAAACGCTTACGACTTTTTTTCATTGCAAAATCAGGTTGCTAGTGGAAAAGGATTTGAAAATAACGGCTTTATATTTAATAACAAAATAATTCCGGCTATATTAGGCCATGAATATTCAGAGTTAATTAATATAGGTGAAACAATAAAATTTAATTATTTATCGAAAGATATATCCGCAAAGGTTATTGGCTTTTTAAAAAAAGATACCTCCATAGGGATTAATAACAAGATTCATTTTCTGGATAGATATATAGTAATCCCTTCATTGGAGTTACATTTTGAACCAGAAAATGAGGCAGATGAAAAGTTTCAAAAAATACTATATTCATTGAAAAACTGGGGATATATAAAGATAAGCGATGGGGAAGATTATTATGCTTATAAATATAAAGTAGATGAAATTAGCAATAAGCTAGGTCTAAAATATGTTTTAAACGAAGGATTTGTTGGTCCGTACATTAATAATATTTCAAATACAATGCATTCAAGCAAAGGAGTATTTTTGATTGTATCTATTTTTCTATTTTTGATATTATCAGTTATTTTCACTTACATATATGTATGGAATTTCAATAGAAATAAAAAGGTGTATGCAATTCACTTAATCTGTGGTTGTAGTTTTCTTAGGCTAAAACTAAGAATATATTTTGAAATATTTATTCAATTTATATTATCACTTGGATTATCTTCCTTTATCAATAGAATTTTACTTGGACAAGATAGTATTTATTTATCTGAGGGTGCATTACTTGAACAGGCAATAAGTCAAACTGTAGTATTATCAACAATTATAATGCTTGGAATATGTATAGCGTTAAATATTTATTTCAACAAAAGTAATATTTATGCTTCTATCCAAAAAGAAGATTAACAATAAAGGAGAATACATATGATCGAATTAATTAATATTAGTAAAAAATTTAAGTATAAAAAATCCGAAATAAAAGCACTGGATAGTGTTAGCTTAAAGATAGATAAGAATGAAATGGTTGCAATTATGGGACCAAGTGGTTCAGGTAAAACAACACTATTGAATATAGTAGGCGGTATATTAAAGCAAAGCAGTGGAGAATATTTATTTAACAATGAACCAGTATTGGGTGACGAATCGTCAATGGCAAAATTCAGAAGTGATAATGTAGGATTTATTCTCCAACATTTTGCATTAATTAAGAATAGAAATATTTTATACAATATAGCATTACCATTAAAATACAAAGATATAGAAAAAAAAGAAATTAAAGAAAAAGTATTAGCTGTTGCTGACACGTTTGGAATTTCTAGTAAACTTGAAATGTATCCTCACATGCTTTCAGGTGGAGAATGCCAACGAGTAGCAATTGCTCGAGCAGTTATTTCAAATCCAAATGTTATTTTAGCAGATGAACCGACAAATTCTTTAGATAATGATAATAAATACGAAGTACTAGATATATTAAAAAAATTAAACAAAAAAGGTATTACTATAATAATAGCTACTCATGATAACACAGTTGCCCAAATTTGTGATAGAAAAATACATATTAATAATGGAAACAATATAAAATAAAATTTTCATAAAAGTTGTGACAAGGAAATCAAAATTTAGCTATTGGTGTTATTTTTATATGTGCAATTATAAACAATATTGTATATGTTGGATTTATGGGAGAAATAAAAGATTTTCAAAGATTGTATAATTATTATTTGTTAATCAAAATTAACATAAGTATAATATATTCTTTTTTAATTTTCATTCTTGTGATGTTTCTGATGTTAAAATCTTTTTTAGAACCATGTAAAGAAATAAAAAAAATTATGTGGGGTGAAAATTATAAACAACTATTAAATATTTTAAAATTGATTTTTTTACCTATGGCATTGGAAAATGCAGAAGTTAGTACAACAATATCAGTTAATAATCAAATAGAAAATAAAGAATTTAAGGTTTTAATTGACAAAAAAGCTTATAATAGTAACGGATGTTATGATCGTAGATACAATAAAGAAATTTATAAACATATTAAGGAATTATATAAATTAAAAGAACAATAAATGATTACTAGAATAGATTATTTTAAGAAAAAGAAAGAGGCTCTAGATAAAATAAAATTCTAAACTGTAATTTATATTTAAAATATAATTTGTAAAAGCTAAAATGTAGCAAGCAAAGGGACGGTTCATTTGTTTGAATAAAATAACAATATTAACAACAATAAGGATGGAGGTGTTAAGTTGTTGTAAAAAATAGCCCATAAAACTTTCAGTATATTAAGTTGAGTCTAAAGGAACAGTTCCATAGTAAGAAAAGTTAATTATGAAAAATAGTAAAGGTGAAATACAAGGAAAAGATAAATAGAATAAAAATTAAAAACATATCGATAGAATTATAAGCTAAAATATTGAAATATCTAAAAAACAAGTAAGAATTAATTGGGATAAACTGCAAGAATAACAGAGGTTACAGTTAATGAGGTAATAAAGTATAACAAATGTATGAACTGTCTCCTTGCATACGGAGCGTCAACTGAATTTGTTAAACAAGTCTAAAATGTCAACTAGGTTAATATTCCATCAATCTAATTACCCCCATATTTCAAATAATAATATAGGGGTAATTAATAAGCAATAATACTAATATGTTTGTAAGATTATTGAGTTATCCTTCATGATTAGTCGTAAATGTAATATCGGACGACTCTAAAGTCCATATTGTATTCACTACAGGAGCAAATACAATTAGCAAAAACACTTAAAGTAGCTTGTAATTTTAAATTTTTTTTAAGTTTTTTCATAAC
Source organism: Abyssisolibacter fermentans (assembly GCF_001559865.1). Classification (NCBI taxonomy): domain Bacteria; kingdom Bacillati; phylum Bacillota; class Clostridia; order Eubacteriales; family Clostridiaceae; genus Abyssisolibacter; species Abyssisolibacter fermentans. The sequence goes on along the minus strand of NZ_LOHE01000038.1, from coordinate 153,770 downwards.
TATCCTCCTTTCATTTGAAAATCTAGCTAATTTCATTTAGGATACATATTAGATAATTTTGCATGTAAATATGTTCCAATATTACAAAAAATATAATGCAAGGGGGTGATTATTTTGAATAAATTTGGATATAGTCGCATTATTATTATTGGCAATAATGGAAGTGGGAAAAGTTTTCTGGCTAAAGAATTGTCTGCTATAACAGGGTTGCCAATTGTTCATCTAGATGTTGAATTTTGGGGTCCTAATTGGGAGCAACCAACGAAAGAGAAATGGATAATGAAGCAAAATGAACTTATATCAAAGGAAAAATGGATTATTGATGGTAATCATACAGGAACAATGGAATTGCGATTTAAATCGGCAGATTTAATCATATTTCTAGATATAAATCGGTTAGTATGTTTGCTTGGTGTATTAAGAAGGTATGGAAAAAAGAGGTCAGATATGCCTCAACATCTTGAAGAAAGATTTGATTTGGAATTTTTTAAGTTCTTAAAAGGACTATGGACATTTAATAAAACAAGAAAACGTACTATAATGGAGTTGCACGAAAAATATTTACACAAATCATTTTTAACCCTTAGAAGTAGGGGCGAAATAAATAATTTATTAAATCAACTGAGAGAAAAAAAGTTGGATACAGAAATACAGATATTGTAATAGGTGATTGTGAAATGTACAAATAAAAATCTGTGCACCCACTGGCGACGGTTCTTTTGGGTGAAAATGGGAATAAGTATTAACGTTATTTAATTAATAGAAAACAGGGATATATCAAAATAGTAAGAAGAATAAATCGGCAGGCATATTTGAAGATAAGGAAAATAGACAAAAATTAACAGAAATACTAAAGCAATATAAAGAAAAAAGTTGGTATCGGAAAGCCGTATGCTGGAAAACGGCATGTACGGTTTGATGAGGGGAGGTGGGTAATACCACTTTTCTACTCTGTAGAAGAAATAGGTTGATTTCAAGATATTTAAGTATTCTATGTAAAATTAATATGAGATTGTATATTCCCTCAGATTTTTAGTTTGGGGGATTTTTTATTCTTTGGAAATCTAAATTCACCAGTAGAAATACAGCAGAATGCAATTGTTTTAATGTCATCATACTTGCTAGCCTTTTCAAGACAGGAGGTATAACATGATGCAAGTAGCCATATTTCTGTATTGCAATTAATGCAACAAGAATATCTTAAGCTTAAATTAATAAGTCCTGAATGTATGAAGACATACAGGACTTATTAACATATTTTCTCATATCTATAGTAATAACTATAGAGTGTATTTTGCAGGAGGATTCCCAGAAAGGTCAGCGATAACTGCCTGTGCATCTTCTAGATAGAAAATTTCAAAGGTTGGATTTTCTGGTGTTTGGTATACTGGTTTTACAAGCTCACTGCTTTCAAGCACAGCCTTTTTAATTTCTATATCAGTGGAGAATACAGCTTTTCCGCTTAACCTGATCCATGCAAATGCTGGGTTTGAAGTTGTAATTTCAATATATGGACACTCTTTAAGTTGTTCAAAAACATCTTTTTGATTACTAGTACAGAAATATAACTTTCCATCTTTCTCAAGCATAAATTGGAAAGGACGCACCTTAGGCTTACCATCTAATCCAATTGTTGCAAAATATTGTACTGGGTTATCACTTAAAAACTCTACTACTTTGTTCATATTTAACATCTCCTTATAAAAGTTATAGATTATTTTTATACATTTTGAAATATTTAAAAATATTAATGAAATTTTTATTCAACTGTCTTGGGTTAATTTGATTTATAGTGGCCACGAGTATATAATAAATGCTATAGTATATTAGTTCAAGTAAGCACTTGAAAGTGCTATAAGTACCTAGAGGTAACTAATAGGAGGTGATTTTGTGAAGAAAGAATTACCACTTTGTCCAGTTGAAACAACTCTCACACTTATAGGAGATAAGTGGAAGGTGCTGATATTAAGAGACCTTATAGATGGAACTAAACGTTTTGGAGAATTAAAAAAATCTATAGGTCCAATTAGTCAAAAAGTTCTTACTCAACAACTACGGTCTATGGAAGAAGATGGACTTGTTGAGAGAAAAGCCTATGCTGAAGTGCCACCAAGGGTTGAATACTCGCTAACAGAAACAGGAAGTAGTCTTAAACCAATACTTGATTCTATGTGGATATGGGGAGAAAAGTACAAAGAGCAGATGAATGAGTGAAAATAAAAAAACAATTGATGAGAAATCAGTATAAAGTGTCATTGGTCAAGTAGTTGCGCTGAATCTTACTATAAGTAACGAAAATAAAGAATATCATTAGATACATTACAAACTGTATTTTGTGGGATATGAGTATATTTAAAAGCTAAATCGTGTAATTAATAAGCAAGGTGAGCATAGATAAAAATTGAATTTTGATACCTTTTAGTAATGATATCTTTAAAACAACACCCTTACATTTTACCTAGTATATGGTAACATATGGGTGTTGTTTAATTATTAATATATTTACTATTAATATTAAAAGGTTTCGTTATGATTGTTTTTGGTCTAATAATAACATTATAAAATTGAAGAAAGAATTATATAATAAATGTAGCTTTTAATGTAGGAAGGTAATTTTATGGATTATGGTGTTCTGTCATTGATGACAGTATTACTAGTTTAATTTCAACATATACTCTTGAGGGTGTGTTTATTTCATTACTATCATGTATTATAGTTTGTGGAATTACAAATAATAAATTTTAGACTATGAAACAGATTGTAATTGAATTCAGATTTAAAAAGACTATACAAAAGATAATAGAGGTCTTGAAAAAAATGAATACTATATGCCAAATCTATGATAAACGGCTAATTTATAAGAAAATATGTAGAGGTAGTTGGTATAAGTGTGCCTATATTATTCTTTTGGAGACATAAAATTATACATGTAAAAAAATTAATAAAACTATTATGAGGAGGAATAATCTATGTTTAAACGCATCGACCATGTAGCATTTATTGTTAAGGATAGATCTAAATCTATAAATTTTTATGAAGAGCATTTTGGCTTCAAGAAATATTATGGACATGATGTGCCTATACCAATAGTAGAAAAAATAGTTTATCTTAAACTAGGCGATACCGTTTTAGAGTTGATACACATACCGACTGGTTCATTAGACAAAGGATTTCATTTCTGTCTTGAGAGCGATAGCTTTGACGAAGATTATAACCGTTTAATAAATGCTGGTATTCCTGTTGAGACTGAACCTCACCCTGTTGGAGCAAGAGAGGCAGGAGAAGAAGGTTGGCGTAGAGTAGTGTTTGTGGGTCCTGACGGAGAATCGATAGAATTTAGAGGATAAAAACTTATAGCATAGTTAAATAGAAATGTTCTTAAAATACTATATAATGGAACCTTATATTAAGGTTCCATTAAAAAACTTATATATCAATCAACACTATTCTTAAACACAGCCTAAATTTAAATAACACTTTTATTGTAATATAAATAGTATCATTAGGTGTTGTTGGTGGTTATGTTTAAATCAAATTTCACAGTACAATTATTGCAATTAAAGGAGATAATATGAACAAGGTAGAAAAGATTAAATTTAAAAATAAGAAAAAAAATAAAGGCTTTGAAATTATATCATTGAAAAATTTTTTTGAATCTGCAAATACCTCTTTCATAAGGAAGCATTTTCGTACTGATTTTTACAATTTGATTTTTGTTACTGAAGGTAAATGTATTCATGAAATTGATTTTTTAGAATATACCATTCAAGCAGGTGAAAGCTTAATTATTTCAAGGAATCGTGTTCATAGATATAGTGAGTTTGATAATGTACAAGGGTATTTAATCATGTTCACAGAGGGGTTTTTATGTGGATTTTTAAGTGATAACACTTCTGAAGTCAAAGATTTGTTTAAGCAAAGCTATATGAATCCACATGTGAATTTTATAGATTTATATGCTTCAACGTTGACAAAACTTTTAGATGTAATACATGATATGTACACATATGCTGATGGTGTTATGAATTACAAGGTAATTGTTTCGGCTTTTAGAACCTTCGCCCTATTAATATTAAACAGTATCTTAGGAAAAGATACCTCACAGAAAAAAAATGAAATTTTTATACAGTTCACTGAATTAGTTGAAGAACATATTGATAAAGAGAAAACTGTAGAAAGCTATGCTAATATGATGCACGTCTCTAAAAAGACAGTTAATTTAATGACACGAAAAGCTATTGATATGTCCGCAAAGCAATATATTATTCAACAACTTATTTTAAAAATAAAACTTAAACTATGTTTTGAACAAAAGAGTATCAGTGAAATTGCCAATGAATTAGGTTTTACAGAATCATCTAATATGACAAGATTTTTTAAAAAATATACAGGCGTTAGTCCTAGAGACTTTAGAAATATGAATAGGGAAGATAATAATAACTGGATAAGGAGTGAGAGTATGGATTTAAATGCTATAAAAGAAGCTATTGAAACAAAGGTGTATCATATCTCTTCCGATGAAAAAGTTCCTCTCCATGAACATGCAACTCAAGATGAAGTATTTTATTGTATAAAGGGTTCAGGGTTTGGCGTATTAGCAGATGGAGAAGTAGAGTTACAGGTAGGAGATGTATTTATTGCTCCTGCTGGAACAATGCATTCTCTTAGAAGTGATGGAGATCTTTATGTAACAGCTTTTCTTATACCTGTAAATAGAATTATTTGTCACTGTAAACAAGTGAGTTATGGTGATATTAGGAAAGCAATGGTTGGTGGTGCTCGTACTATAGAGGAAATACAAGAAATTACAGGAGCCGGAACAGGTTGCGGTAATTGTATTAAAGATATAAAAAAAATATTAGCATTAGCCTGTGGATGCAATAATGTTTCTATTGAAGCCGTAGTTAATGCAGTTAAAGATGGGGCAGATACAGTTGAAAAAGTTGGAGAAGTAACAGGAGCAGGTACTAATTGTGGAAAATGTAAAGCTCTAATACAAAATATAATTGATACAAAGAAGTAATTTAAAAACATACTTCCAGAGGATATTAAGTATGATAGAAAGGTAGCACTGATTAAAATCAATGTTATCTTTTATTAATTTAGTCAAGAAATTAAAGGCTATCCTCTCATAGTTCTTGAACTGGTTATTAAAACCGCCATTATTATAGGTGCGGTGAACCATATCATAACTTCAAAATACGTCAATTGGTAAGAGTAACTGGAGCAAGTAAGTATAATGTAGAGAAAGCATAGCAGACATTGAACCTGTCCCCGCGTCTGTTAAGAGTTACTATATTGGTTTGCAGTTAGATTTCAATAATAACGGTAATGATGGTGGTGACATTGTTGCGTGTCTAGATTTCATGCCTAGTATTGTTACGAACTATGAGGACAATAAATTTATAATAGAATTAATGCAACTCTATATGTATGGTATTAAATAACGCATCATTATTTATAAGTCTTTTCTTTATGTAGAATAATTCTATTTTAGAACATAGACGTTTTTATATCTTTGCTGTCCTGAAGAAGTCTTTTCAACGTAAACAACTCCTACATCTTTTGTCTTAACGTGAATGAACAGCGTTCCCAGTAGCAATCTGTCACTATGAGAAATTCGGTTCCATTCATAACCCTTAAAGTGGAAGTTCTCAATCTAACTCCGTTTGAATTGTCCGAAAGCTCCCAACATATCCGTTCTATATTTTCGGACGCAACTGATGTGCAGTGTGAAGAATTCCATTTGCTTACAGATAGGAGTCCTCGCTTACAAGCATATATGTTATCTGAAGCTAATTCGATTGATGGAATGCTATCACAGATAAAGCCGAAAGGAAAGACCATGGACTCTTTATTCAAAGAGTTTATTCATGTTACTAAAAAGCAATATAACAGCATAGTGAATATAGAAATTCTATTTTCTGCACTAATAAATTTGCCAAGACCAATTCCGGTTGCTATGTTATGTAAACTTTGTTCTATAACGTTTGATACCTTGATGAGCATGAGTGTGGAATGTCGCCCTGGTTTTTATATAGCTGATTCTAGCTCCCTATTGTGAACCTCATGATATAGAACAATTATCTGTGTGTGATCAGTGCATGAGTAGCGATAGCATGTAAAAAAAATGTCGTATTATCAACGCGAATGTAAAGATAGTACTCAGAATTGGAAGTTTGATTTTGATACAATGGATACATTGCGGTATTGGTATACTAATTTAGCCAGGATGTTTGTATGCACGAAAGAAGAGATAGCAATCGAATGCGATTATTTCGTTGCCCAGTTTGGTATCACAAATCAGAATGCAAGAGAATGGAGTAAACACTACTTAGCGCAAAATGAATACCAAAAGACCTACAATGATCACGGCGTTATTCCTAGCGTAGAAACACTGGAAAAATATGCAGAATGGAGAACAACAAAAGCTCGTTATTTATCCAACATGTGATGTAATCACTACGTTCCCAGATTATGCACTTGATAAAAAAGACCCGTTATTAAAAGATTATCTAACTACATCAAACTACTTAATGGGGGTATCTGATGTTCTAGCAAAGTACTTGACTGTAACGTTGGAAGAACAAATTTTACGTTCAAGAATATATAATGTTGATGACTTCCCTGTTCAAGTATATCATTGGAGCGAGCCAGAAGATGAAAGTGGATATGAAAAACATAGCACATATGGAAACATGGTTATTATTAAAAAGGAGTGTTTGCTAGATATATTAAAAAAGCGAAATCAAGCTGTTATATTTGAGGTGTCCATATCTTTCGAAGATGATAGCTATAAATTCTATGGAACTCCAAGTAAGCCAGCTAAAGAAAAGAAACTACTTTCTTTAGAAATAGACAATGAGAGCAATGAGATATCTTGGAGACAGTTGTCATTCAGAGCCGAAGAAGATTAGTTATATTTTAATTATTTATCTTGCTAATTAGAGGCATACGCCGATAATCAAGAGGGACGGCAGACTGCGTAAAAACGGACGAAATAAATACTAATGAAATATAGTGTAACCATTAGAAAATAGCTAATATAATAAAAAGGGACGGTTTGGAGTGAACCCATTTTAGTGTATGATTAGGGTACGTGGAAACACGTCAATTAGTACTAAATTTTGAGTTGAAAATTGAATATAATAGATAGCAAAAGTCCTTGAAATTTATGTTTGAATTCAAGGGCTTTTAGTGTTTATTATTCGAATGAAATTTAACTTGTATAATTTTGAAAAACTACCTTCTATTTTGTTTTACAAATTCAATATACTCTTCAATGTTTTTTTCACTAGGTAAGAAGTCTTTTTCACATATACCTAGTTCTGTTGCTTTTTCAAGCATTTTATTATTCACCGTATAACTAAAAATAAAAAATATTTTGATGTAAAATTAGAAATATTTCATTACTTAAACTTTTTTATCTAGAATTCAAACCTACGAGTAAAAAGTAGCGAGGTTTGTCAACTCTTCGGTGTATTAATGCACCGCTTTAATATGCAAAGTGGCATTCATGCACCAACTTTTATTAATAATTTAAAAGAAATAAGATAAAAGACCATTTTTAGAGGGCTAGATAATTGGCATGTAAATTGCTCATATAATAATTAAGTGCTAAACAATAAACATTTGAAAGACTAACTATTAAAAACAATGAGCAAATGAAAAAATGATATAGATATTGATTTTTATTAAGGACAAAAAGACTTGTTCAATTTTTGAATGATAAAAATTCCGAGGAAAACATTACCACCGTATTTTATATTAAAATATTATATAACTTATTTTTAGCTATTTATCAGACAGAGGCACCACTTTTTTTCAAGACAAAATCTTGATTTCAAAGAGAGTGAGGTATAACTCTATCTAATAAATATATATATATTTAAATTTATTTGTTCATTATTTAACAAAGGATTATAGGCTTCCTTTAATAACCTAAATATATTGATAAGGAGAATAAGGATGAGCAAAGAAAAAAATGGATTAGCATGGGCTGGAATATTTAGTATTGCATCTGTATGGTTTGGTGCACATGTAGGAGGTGGTTTTGCTAGCGGAAGTCAATCAATGAGTTTTTTTATTCGATATGGTAAGTATGCGGCATTATTTTCTATATTATCTATGGTTGTCGTAGGGTTAACTTATCGTGAAAATATGATTATGGCGCGTCATTATAATGCTTACGATTACCACTCATTTGGCAAAGTATTATTTCAACCATATAATAAAATTTTATCTCCAATTTATGATGTTTGCTATATAATGGCAGGAATGTTGGCAGTTAGTGCATCTATTGCTGGAGCCGCAGCATTATTAACTCAAGTCTTTGGGATCACATATTTTTTATCCGTATTAATTACTGGCATATTGACACTATTATTAAGTATGTTTGGATCAAATTTAGTTAGGAAAGCATCTTCTGTTTTAACTATATTAATAGTTGTTTCTTTTTTATTAATTTGCATTCAGGGAATAGGCAAAAACAGTGTGATTTTACATCAAAACTTATCTCTATCTGTTAGCGGATCAACATTTTGGAAAGGAGCTTGGAAGGCTTTAAGTTACGCTGGATTTCAATGTTTTGCATTTTTAGGTCTTTTGGGTGCAACTTCATTGACAAAAACAGACGAAGATTGTACAAAAATAACAGGAATCGGGTTTGTTATTAATGGAGTGATGATTGCACTAACTGTACTATTAATTCAAGCATATATGCCTAATGTTGCAAAAGAAACTTTACCAATATTAGCAGCTACAAAATTAATGGGCGGAGGATATTTAGTTGTAATTTATTCTATTGCTTTATTTAGTGCATTTCTATCTACTGCAGTTGCTGTAGTTTATGGAAATATAATGCTATTTAGTCGCCTTTCTACTGAAAAGGGTCTTAAAATTGCAGATAATAAAAAAGTTTTATCATTGGTTATAGGTGTAATAATAATTTTGATTTCTATGATAGTTTCTTCTGCTGGATTAACAAAGATTATTGCTGTAGGATATTCTTACTTTGGTTACATTGGAATTTTCTTAGTAATTTTGCCATCTTTGACTTATGGACATTATAGAAATAAAAAATATAAAAAGAATAATTGTAATAATTAGCTGAATATTTTCAAGAATAGGGAGGATTATTATGCAAATTACAAATGAAATGAAAGATTTACGAGAATTAGTGGAAAGTTATATGGAAAAAGAAGTAGTTCCAGTGGTAGGAGAATTTGATGCTTCTGGTGAATTTCCTGAAAAAATTTATAAAGATATTTTAGATATGGGAATACACTTGTTGGAGGTCCCTGAAGAACATGGGGGTGTGATGGTTGATCGAAAAACCGAAGTGTATATTGCTGAGATATTAGGCAGGTATGATTGTGGACTTGCTTCAGCTATTGGAGCAAATAATTCTGCATGTAGTACGATAAATTTGTTTGGAACTGCCGAACAAAAAAAACAATACTTTGATATTCTTGTATCTGGGAAACTAGCTGCTTTTTGCTTGACAGAACCAAATGCTGGCTCTGATTCAGCTGCAGTAAGAACAAAAGCCCGTTTAGAAGGAGATGAATATGTATTAAATGGAACAAAATGTTTTATCACCAATGGTGGAGTAGCTGGAGTATACACTGTATTTGCATCTACTGATTTGTCGAAAGGGACAAAAGGTTTATCAGCATTTTTTGTGGAAAGAGATCGTCCAGGTGTATCTATTGGGAAACATGAAGACAAAATGGGAATCCGATTATCGAATACTACTGAGGTAATTTTTGATGAATGTAGAATTCCAAAAGATCATTTAATTGGAGAAGAAGGTAAAGGGTTTGTATATGCAATGAAAACATTAGATACTTCTCGTCCTTTTGTTGGAGCCACTGGTGTTGGACTAGCGCAAAGAGCTATTGATGAAGCAGTAAAATATTCCAAAGAACGTGTCCAATTCGGCAAACCTATTGCTTCTAAGCAAGGATTGCAGTTTATGCTTGCGGACATGCAAATTCAAACAGAAGCGGCTCGTCAGTTGGTATACCATACTACAGAGTTGATGGATGATGGAGAAAATTATTCGATGCACTCTGCTATGAGCAAAGTGATGGGATCAGATATTGCCATGAAAGTGACATGTGATGCATTACAAATATTTGGCGGTTATGGTTATATGAAAGAATATCCTATAGAAAAAATGATGAGAGATGCAAAAATTCTTCAAATATACGAGGGAACAAATCAAATACAACGTGTTGTTATTTCAGGTATAATGCTACATTAAATAGGAGGGATTTAAATGAATATTTTAGTTTGTGTGAAACAGGTTCCTGATACAACGGAAATCAAGATTGACCCAGTAACTAATACACTTATACGTAAAGGGGTGCCTAGTATTGTAAATACCTTTGATGCTTATGCTTTAGAACTAGCTGTTCAACTAAAAGAAAAGGAAGGTGGAAATGTTACAGTAATTTCCATGGGACCAGAACAAGTAAAAACAGCTTTGAAAGAATGCTTATCTGTAGGGGCCGATGAAGCGTATCTAATCAGTGATCGAGCTTTTGGAGGCTCTGACACTTTAGCTACAAGTTATATTTTATCCACTTATATTAGACTTTTGGAGCAAGAAAAAGGCAAATTTGATTTAATCTTTTGTGGAATGCAAGCGATAGATGGAGATACCGGACAAGTGGGACCAGAAATTGCAGAACATCTAGGTTTACCACAAGTGACCTATGCAACAGACATCAAACAGGATCGTGCCCAAACACTAATCAAAAGAGACAATGATCAAGGATATGATTGGATTGAAGTGCAAAAACCGGCAGTAATTACTGTATCTAAAACGGAATATGAGCCAAGATATGCTACCATAAAAAGCAAAATGGCCGCTAATCGAGTAGAAATTCCAGTGTTAACTTCGAAAGATGTATCCATAAACTTAGAAAATTGTGGATTAAAAGGTTCTCCGACAAAGGTAAAGAAAACCTATACTCCAGTACGATCCAAAAATGGCGTAATTATTCAAGAAGAAACAGTAGAAAATTCTATAAAAACTTTAATGTCATTACTAGTAGATTCTAAAGTACTGTAAAGGAGGCAAATCATGAGTGTGAATTCAGAATATAAAAATGTGTGGATTTATGTTGAAACAGAAGATGGAAAAGAAAAAAAAGTAGGATTTGAATTATTACGTCCAGGTAGAGAAATCGCCGATGCATTAGGAGAAAAATTAGTTGCCGTTATAATTGGACATAATGTACAAGAAGTAGCGAAAGAAGCCTTAGAGTATGGAGCAGATGAAATTATATTAGTTGATAAACCTGTATACAATAGGTACTTAACTGATGCAGTTTATTCATGCTTTATACAACTAGTTGACAAATATAATCCAAATACCATTTTAATTGGAGCAACAAGTAATGGAAGAGACTTTGGTCCACGAGTAGCTTGTAAGCTAAGAACGGGGTTGACTGCAGACTGTACTAGTATTGAGTTCAACCAAGAAAGCAATAATGTAACTTGGATACGTCCAGCATTTGGGGGAAACCTTATGGCGAAAATCGAATGTCCAGATCGTCGTCCGCAAATGGGAACAGTTCGACCTGGCGTATTCAAAAAGCCACTACAAAATGGACAAGTAGAGGGAAAAATTATTCAAGAAGACATTTCAATTGCCGAAGAAAACATTCGAACTCGAATACATGAAACTATCAAAGAAGTATCCACAGAAGTAAATTTAGAAGATGCAGAATTTATTGTCTCTGGAGGACGTGGATTGGGAAAAGCGGAAAACTTCTCTTACATTCGAGAATTAGCTGAAGTATTGGGAGCGGCAGTAGGCTCATCTAGAGCAGCAGTAGATAGTGGCTGGATACCACATGCTCATCAAGTAGGACAAACTGGAAAAACGGTAGCTCCTAAAATATATATCGCTTGTGGAATATCTGGAGCAATTCAACATTTAGCAGGAATGTCAGGTTCAGATATTATTATTGCAATCAATAAGGATCCGGATGCACCTATATTTGAAGTAGCGGATTATGGAATTGTAGGAGATCTTTTTGAAGTAATACCACAATTTATTGAAGAATTAAAAAAATACAAAAATAATTAAACCCTAACTATTAAAATCAAGGGAAAATTCAGTTTGAAAAAGGATTATAGGCTGCCTTTATTAACCTAAATACATTATACAAGGAGAAATGAATTATGAGTAATAATCCATATAATTTATTAGATGATGTAAAAATAGTTGAATTAACAACATACGTAGCAGCACCTTCAGCTGGACGTATATTAGCTGATTGGGGTGCTGATATAGTTAAGGTTGAAGCTGTACCGAGAGGAGATACGACACGTTATGCGGTTCCTTTGCCTGGAATGAAATACATTACATACGATGTTCATAATGCAAATAAAAAAAGCATTGCCTTGAATTTGAAGACTCCTGAAGGTAAGGAAGCAATGGATAAATTATTAGCAAATGCTGATGTTTTTCTAACCAACACTCGAGGTCGTGCTCTTGATAAGTTGGGATTAGATTATAAAACTCTTCATGACAAATATCCTAGGCTTATCCATGCACATATGACTGGATTTGGAGAAGGTGGATCAATGGCAAATGATCCGGGATTTGACAATGTTTGCTTCTGGGCATTAGGAGGTGCAATGATTGCTTCTATGGAGAAAGATACTGCTCCTGTGATTCCTCCAAGCTCATTTGGAGATAATTCTACTGCTAGCACTATGGCTGCTTCAATATGTGCTGCATTGTACAAGCAAAAATGTACTGGAGATGGTAGTAAAATTGTTGTATCTCTCTATGGACAGGCTATTTACAATATGTTAGAGCCTATACTTTCGATTCAGTGTAGTGATTTAGATAAATATCCAAAGAGTCGTCTTGAGAATACTCCATTGAATAATACCTATAAATGTAAAGATGATAAATGGATAATGGTGTGTTGCCATGAGTATGAACGTTATTTTCCATATTTCATGAAGATTATAGGTCGAGAAGAGTTAATTGAAAACTCAGAATATAATACATTTGCTAAGGGAAATGAAAATAGTAGAGAAATTGTTCAAATTATTAGTGAAGGCTTTTTGAAATTTACTCGAGATGAGCTAGATGCAATTTTAAGAGAGAATGATATACCTCATTCTATAGTATGTAATGTTTATGAAATATTAGAATCACAACAAGCAAAGGACAATTTATACTTTTCCAAGTTTACTCAGCCTAATGGTGATCAATATATAGAGAGTGCTACACCTGCAAAATTTGGTGGTGTTACACTTCCTCCGAGAAATCGTGCACCATTTTTGGGTGAGCAATCTTCAAAAATTTTAGGTGAACTTGGATATAACGAAGCACAGATTCAAGAAATGATATCAAAAGGTATTTTAATTGAGAAACATCTACATGCTGATCAAGAAAAATAATCATACCATGATTATTCATATAACGTTGATTAATATGTTTCTGAATTATAAGATTCCAGTGAATTCGAAGGTATACCCAGTTGGTATGTCGAGAATTTAATGGACATCTTATAATCATGAGCAGAGAACTAAAATCTATGATTTTATGTGAATCGCTTATTCATTCGAAGAATGAGGTTTATTTGTAAAAGATATTTATTTTACTATGAATAATCTGGGTTATAGTAAGTTGACTTTGTTTAACAAGCAAGGAGGATAAAATTGGATATTTTAAATGTTACTCTTTCAGATGTGTTGAAAAAAAATGCAGAAGATTATCCTGAGGATATAGCTTATATATTTGATGATGTCAGCTATAATTGGAAACAAGTGGATCAAATTACTGACATTATAGCAACAATGATGCTAAAAAAGAATATTCAAAAAGGTACACATGTGGGGGTTTGGAGCATTAATTCTTTCCAACAGGTTTGTATCATGTACGCAGCAATGAAGATTGGTGCAGTTACAGCTGTTTTTAATTATTCGTATAAGCATTTAGAAATGAAAAATGTTTTATCTTATGCTGATATTGAATATTTATTCTATGGAGAATCTACGGGTTCTATTGATTACTTAAAAATTATTAATAAAGTTAATAAGGGTCTTCCTAAGTTAAAAGATCACTTTAGTATTATAAGTATATTTAATGAAGCTACTGAATTACAGAAGTCAGATGATGCTACAGTGTGGCAAAATATAGAAAAACTTAATAAAGTCAAGAGATTGGTTACAACTGAAGATACAGCTTGTATGCTTTTTACTTCTGGAAGTACACAGCTACCTAAAGGTGTTTTACTATCATACTATAGTATACTTAATGATGCGAGAGTACTATCAGATTTAATGCGATGGAATAAAAATAAAGATACTATGCTGATTGGTATGCCAATATTCCATTGTTCTGGGATGACATGTGGATTATTATTGGGATTAATGGTTGGGATGCCTACAATAATAATGCGTAAATATAAATCGGACCAAGCTATGAGACTCATAGAGAAGTATCGTGTTACAGCATTCAATGTGGTACCTTCAATGCTAATGCTTTTAGCTGAGGATCCAAGCTTTGGTAATTATAATATTTCATCATGGAACTCTGGTATTTTAGCAGGTTCAGGTATGACAGGTGAGAAATATCGAGAGCTTATTTCAAAGGTGGATGTTCCTCATTTACAAATAGGATATGGTCAGACTGAAACGTCACCTTTAATTACTTTGTCAGACTATGATGATGATACTATGTTAAAATCAGAAACGATAGGCAAGGCAATTCCGAATATGGAAATACGTATTTGGGACAATGAAGCCAATCGTGAGTGTGATGTAAATGTCAAAGGGGAAATCCAAACAAAAGGTTTTTGCATAATGAAAGGGTATTATAATATGCATCGAAAGAATTTAGAAAAGTATACTCATGATGGTTGGCTTAAAACAGATGATGTTGGGTATCGCGATAAAGATGATTATTTTTATTTTTGTGGACGTGCAAGTGATATGATTGTTCGAGGTGGTGAAAACATTTCTCCAAGTGAAATTGAATGCGTTATAGGACATTATAGTGAGGATATTCTTAATGTTAAAGTTGTAGGAGTAGATATAGGTACTGCTGTTCAGGAAGAAATTGTTGCTTTAATAACAATGAAACCAGATAAAAAAATTGATGCTGATGGGTTAAAGGATTTTGTTAAGAATCATCTTGCTAGCTATAAGACACCTAATTTTATTTTTCAACTAGATGAGTTTCTGATGAATAGTACAGGAAAAATTGATCTTGTATCTATTAAAAAATTAGCAAGAGATAATATAACGAAAATGTTAAGATTAGCAAAATGATGAGAAGATATGATTGTTAAGATATATAACATAAGCTAGGCAGTACCAACCCTATTTAATTCTATTACCGTGTTCTTTGAATGGGTAAGGTTATTATCAGTTTTAAAAAAGGATTATAGGTTGCCTTTATTAATCTAAATACATTATATTATGAAAGAACTTCTGAAGTTCAGAAAATAGTGCTTCCTTCATAGTTAGGAGTAAAGTAGAATGGATACTTCTTATTATTTGGGCGTCGATATTGGTTCAGCATCATCTAAAGCTGTATTAATGAATGAAAATCGAGAGATCATTCAAACAAGTGTGGTGCAATCAGGAACGGGAACTAGTGGACCCAAAAAAGTGATTGATGAGTTGTTTTCGACAACGACTTTATCTATTGAACAAGTTAGCTATACGGTGGCTACTGGATATGGCAGATATTCACTTGAATATGTAGATAAACAATTCAGTGAAATAAGTTGTCATGCCAAGGGAATTAATTTTGTCTTTAAAAATGTAAGAACAGTTTTAGATATTGGCGGACAAGACGTTAAAGCGATTTCTATTGATGAAAAAGGAAAAGTGTTAAATTTCTATATGAATGATAAGTGTGCAGCTGGAACGGGAAGGTTTTTGGAAGTCATGGCACGTATACTGGAGATACCTATTAATGAATTGGCTACTTTAGATGAATTATCGCAAACTCCGGCAACGGTAAGTAGTACATGCACTGTATTTGCAGAATCGGAAGTAATTTCATTATTATCTAAAGAAACTAAACGAGAAGATATTGCTAGAGGCGTACATAATTCTATTGTTAGTCGTGCACTTGGCTTGTTATATCGCACCAATATGGAAAAAGATTTTTCACTAACTGGCGGTGTAGCACAAAATCAAGGAGTAGTTCGTGCTTTGGAAAGAGTTTTAGATCAAAAAGTTTATGTAGCAAAAACACCTCAGCTAATTGGTGCAATTGGTGCAGCGCTCTTTGCTATTGAGTGTGGACAAGAAAGGAGTAGGATATGAGTATTATCAATGAAAGTATGACTTCAAAAGAAATGCTGAATATATTGGTGGCTAAGAATATGGAGGACGCAAGAAAAGCCAAGGAACGAGGTGATTTAGTTTGTTGGTCAAGTTCTATTGCTCCTTGTGAATTTTGTGAAGCTATGGGAATTTATACTGTTTATCCAGAAAATCATGTAGTAGGAATTGCAGCACGTAAGGGAGCACCAGAATTGCTAGAATATGCAGAACGAAAAGGATATTCCAATGATATATGTGGTTATGCTAGAGCAAATTTAGCTTACATGGATGTACAGAAGTGTGTATCGGAAGAGTTGCCGTTGCCAGACTTAGTTTTACTATGTAACAATATCTGCGAAACTTTATTAAAATGGTATGAAAATATTGCCTATGAATTGAATATACCTTTGCTAATTGTTGATGTTCCATATAATCATGATAAAGAAATTACCGAAGAAAACATACAATATGTTGAAGCACAATTTCATGATATCATTCATCAATTAGAAGTAATTTGCAATAAGCCTTTTGATGAAAAAAAATTCCAAGAAGTAATGAAGGTATCTGCACAGAACGCAAAAGACTGGTATGATGCTACTATGCTTTGTTCAGCTCGCCCTTCGCCCTTAAGTGGTTTTGATATGTTTAATTATATGGCGTTAATTGTTTGTATGAGGGGAAAAAAAGAATGTGGAATGACATTTCGAAAGTTAAAAGAGGAACTAGAAGAAAAGATTTCAAGAGGCGAATGTGGATTAAAGAATGCAGAGGAAAAATATAGAATTATGTGGGATGGCATAGCATGTTGGCCATATTTGTCCCATACGTATAAAGTTCTAAAAAAGCATGGAATTAATATGACTGGTTCAACATATCC
The DNA here is from genome assembly GCF_001559865.1 of Abyssisolibacter fermentans. Taxonomy (NCBI): domain Bacteria; kingdom Bacillati; phylum Bacillota; class Clostridia; order Eubacteriales; family Clostridiaceae; genus Abyssisolibacter; species Abyssisolibacter fermentans. The sequence goes on along the minus strand of NZ_LOHE01000038.1, from coordinate 136,576 downwards.
GTCAGCTTGGGCATTGGAGTATACACCGGGAAATCTATTTGAAATGGCAAAGGCTTATACGGGCATGGGAAATAATCTGTCTTTAGAGGGTCAAATTAATCTTCGAAAAAGTATTATTGAAGAAACTCAGTGTGACGGTGTAATTATGCATATGAATCGTAGTTGCAAAATGTGTGATTTTCTTCAATATGAAGTTGGAAAAGAATTAAATGATAGTTTAAATATTCCTATTACGACTTTTGATGGAGACCAAGCTGATCCAAGAAATTATTCTAAGGCACAATATGAAACACGCATGGAAGCTTTAGTAGAAATGATGAGTGAAAATATTCCTTCTAGAAATAGTTCTGGAAATTAAGTAAAGGAGAATGAAATGGAGATAAATCAAATTATTAATAATTTTATACAAATTGCTAATTCACCAGACAAAGCTATTAAACAATCCTGTGAAAGGAATCATAAAAATGCAGTAGGTTGTGTTGCACCTTATGCTCCAGAGGAAATAATCTATGCTGCTAATTGTATACCTGTGGGGCTATGGGGAGGAGAGGTTGAACTTAGAAAAGCTAGAACTTACCTTCCAGCATTTGCTTGTTCAATAATGCAGTCTGTGATGGAATATGAAACTAAAGGAACTTACGATATATTAAAAGCAGTTTTAATTCCTGCAATGTGCGACACTCTAAAGTGTTTTGGACAGAAATGGAAGGGAGCTTGTCCAGCTATTCCCTTTGTTTACCCACAAAATAGACGAGTAAAAAGTGCAGAATTGTTTTTGGAAAATGAATACAAGTCTATCACTAAAAAATTAGAAGATATTTTAAATGTGGATATTACCGAAAAAGCATTAAAAGAAAGTATAATTCTTTACAACGATTATCGCTTAGCTATGCGTGAATTTACAGAAATTGCTGCTGTGCATACAACTACTATTTCCCCTACTGTGCGTCATCAAATTATCAAAGCATCTTATTTTATAGATAAAAAAGAGTATTTATGCTATATTAGAGAGTTAAATGAGAAGCTTCGATTACAACCAGTAGAACATTCAAAGAATAAACGAGTTGTTGTTTCTGGAATTATGTTAGAACCCAAAGGTATTCTTAGCCATTTTGAATCATTAGGCATTGATGTGGTTGGAGATGATTTAGCACAAGAAACTAGACAGTTTATGACAGATGTACCTTTCGCAGGAGATGCTTTAAAGAGCTTGGCAAGGCAATGGATAAACCATAATGCTTGTTCTTTGGCTTTTGATCCATATAAGCAACGTATTCAGCATTTAGTTGACTTAGTTCATCATTTCAAAGCTGATGGAGTGGTATTGGCATTAATGAAGTTTTGTGATCCGGAGGAATATGATGTACCAATTATCATGTCAAAGATGAAAGAAGAAAATATTCCTTTATTGGTAATTGAGATTGATCAACAAGCAAAAGCCTTTGAACAAATTAATACAAGGTTGCAAGGTTTTGTAGAAAGCATGGATGATTAGTGAATTATTGTAAATTATTTTGTTGGAAAAGTTGGTTTTATAATAAATGCTGGGGTGATTGTTCACCTCAGCATTTTATTTTTAAAAAAGTAAATGTACTTCTTAAAAATGTATGCTAAAATATCGTTGTTCAGAGAAATATTATAAAGGAGACATATCAACAAGTGCATAAGTATCATTAAAAAATCTAACATGAGCGTCTAAAAAGTTTTCCATCTATTATTAACTTTACATATCCTCAGTCAAATTCACATGTCTTGCTAAGTTCATATTCTTGCCTATTATATACTTCTTTCCTTTCTTCTAATTTTGATTATCATAAACAAGAATTATTTGTAATTTATCATATAATATTAAAGATTAGTGTAAGATATTACTTTCTTATACTAATCTTTAATATTTTAATGAAAAGAAGATTTTTAGATGAGCAGTTAAATACTTCTCAGTGTTATAAGAAATCGCTAGAAAATATAGTAATAAAGTAGTCTATATTTTTGAAGGAAGGATATAGATGGAATCAGATAGATAAACTTTCAAATAATCTACTCTATTTATTTGCAAGGGATGTGGCTGGTAAAAGCACTCATGTGAGACTTTGGAGAGTTAATTGTGTTGTGTTAAAAGGCTATTATATTTATCTAGGACTTCAATATTAAGCACTGTGGTGGTATTATTAAACTATGAGTATAAGTGTGTAGCTTCGCTCATGCGTTCTATTTTAATGGGCACATAAAGCAAATAATTGTGAGAGGAGGCTGGGACATATCGCCTTTCAAAGTTGAGAAAGTCATTACATCTTTTAGTGAGAATATATTAGGCTGGAAGGTTAATGACATTCTTGATGATATTTTACATCAAGGAGTAGTAGTTCTTTTTATTATCAATGTCAGGTAAATAGAAATAATAGATATATTTAAATACCCAATTTGTAATTTTTGTTTTTTGAAAGGAGATTACCAATGAAAAACGACTTTATAACAAACGAAAATATGATTAAATGCATAGATGAGAGCAATGATGGGATAATGATTAGTGATGCAGAAGGAAGAATTTTATATGCAAATGAAAGCTATTTAATTATGACGAAATTAGATAAAACTATTTTAGGCCATTACATTGATGAATATGTATCAAAAGGAATTATTACTAAATCTACTTGTTTATCCTGTATTAAATATCAACGTACATATACTCATGTACACCATGAAAAAAATGGGGTAGAGATTATTACGGTTTCAAAACCAATTTTTAAAACAAATGGTAAATTAGAGCATACAATTACTAATGTTAGGGATATTTCTAGTTATGTTAATTTAAATCAAAACTTAGTCGAAGTAAACGAAAAAATTGCTCATTCATCAAATGATATAAAATGTGGTGATCAAGAAATTATAGCTAATTCTCCAGAGATGATGCAGGTTATTGATTTGGCAAAGACAGTAAGCAAAGTAGATGCAAGTATATTAATTTTAGGTGAGACAGGAGTTGGCAAGGATGTTGTAGCTAGATATATTCATAAAAATAGTTCAAGAGCCGGTAATCGATTTATTACGTTAAATTGCGGAGCAATACCTGGTGAACTTATGGAGTCTGAGCTATTTGGTTATACACCAGGAAGTTTTACAGGGGGATTAAAAGAAGGGAAGAAAGGAATTCTTCATTATGCACAAAACGGAACTCTCTTTCTGGATGAAATTGGTGAATTGCCTCAATATTTGCAGGTAAAACTATTACGAGTTTTGGAGAACAGAGTATATTCACCTATAGGTAGTGTAGAAGAAGTTCCTATTGATACTCGAATTATCGCAGCAACAAATCAAAATATTAAAGAACAAATTCAGAAGAATAAATTTAGAGAAGATTTATATTATCGATTAAATGTTGTGACTATTAATATTCCGCCTTTACGAGAAAGACAATCTGATATTATTCCCTTAGCTGTACATTTCCTAAAGCGTTATACAAGTAAATATGGAATTACAAAAAAGCTAGGATTAGATACATTAATTCAATTACAACAGTATGATTGGTCAGGAAATGTTCGTGAATTAAAGAATATGATAGAAAAAATGGTGATATTAAGTCAAGGAGACACTTTGGATTTTCCTTCTAATAATAATATGAATAGAAAAGAGATGTCAAAGTACAAATTAAAGGAATATATGGAACGTATGGAGAAAGAATATTTATTTAATGTGAAAAAATTATTTTCAAGTACAAGACAAATGGCAGAAGCCATTGGAGTTGATCATTCAACAGTAGTTCGTAAATTTAAGAAGTATAATTTATAGCTTATAGCTTAGTAACATAGCTTAGCACCCAAAGGGGACGGTTTCAATCCGGATGTTAATAAATGGGAAAAGTTAAAAAAGGTCTGTTACTTCCTGATGCTACTAAGCCTAATAAAAGTGTTGGTAGGTCTAAAGAAGCAATACTAAGTGAAGATAAAAAACTTAAGAGTAGTGACCCATATATCTATAAACAAGACTATATAATTTAAGAAAAATCTAGCAATTTAAACCGTACTCAAATCGTACACTTAAATGGGTTCACTCCAAACCGTCCCATCTTATAAAATTATGTCTTCTTGCCATAAAAAAAACAGCCTCCCATGATAATTTGATCTTACACTAGAAAGCTGTTTTTGCAGATTCTTTTGATATTATTGGCCGTACTTTTTTTCAGCAGCTTCTGCATCTTCTTTTGTTTCATGAACCGTACCACGTGGATGCTCAGGTGGCGCATAGATAGTATACAATTTAAGCGGTTTATTACCCGTATTGATTACATTGTGCCATTTACCAGCAGGTATCATGATTGCATAATCATCATAGACTTCTTCTTGAAAATCCAACTTATCTTTACTATCGCCCATTTGAACAATTCCTTGACCTTCTTCAATACGTATGAATTGATCAACTGTGGGATGAACTTCTAATCCTATGTCCTCACCAGGCTTAATACTCATTAATGTAACTTGCAAATTATCTCCTGTCCATAAAGCGGTACGAAAAGTATTATTTTGCTTAGTAGCTTTCTCAATATTTACTACGAACGGATCTGGCCCATAATCCTTCAATTCAATAAACCAATAGTATGGGTTATACATTGGTGGATTAACCCAGTAAGGACATGGATACCTTCTATAAACATTATATATATTATTTAAGTTATACATTGATGTGTCAACGTAGTATGGATATGGCTCATAACCATTATACATATTGGTCATTCCTTTCATAGGTTTTAATATATCATATGCTCTATTTTAAGAAATGTACTTCAATTTAAAAAAATTGAGGTTGCAAAAATATTATCTGACACAAATATATGTAATGATTGAAAAAGCTCCTTAAGGGCAAACAAAGGGACGGTTCATTTGTTTGTATAAAATACCATATAAACTACAATAAGGCTAAAAATATGGTTCAAAAAATATATACAACATAAAACTTTCAGTATAGTTATTAAGTCTTAAGGGAACGGTTCAATAGTAAAAAATTAAAGATGAATAATAGTAGAGGTGATATATAAGAAAAGATAAATAGAATTATTAGAAAATAAAAACATTTTAATAGAAATATGGACTTAAATATTAAAATACCTAAAAAAATAAATATAATTGAGATAAACTGCAAGAATAATAGGATGTATGGTTGATAAGGTTTAAAATCTAGAATTAAATATAATTAATAAAAACCCCTTAATCTTATATGATTTTAGGGATTTTTGTTATATATAAATAAACGAAAATTTACTTCAACAAAAATGCAAAACAAATTTAGTATACTTAATACACATTTTAAAAAAATAAATAAATACAATAATGTTACATGAATTGCAATGCCACTAAATAGTTGTATCTTCTACAATTCTTTTTAGTGACCTAATCATTCCAGGTTTTATTTGGTTAGAATAAATTTCTTTTCTTATGGAAGGAAATTTACACAACAGCATAAATATAAAATTTGTTATTCTAGAATTATAATTTTTTTGTGGAAAATCATATACATTAAGTGCTTTATAAGCCTTGTAATCAGCGATAAATGGAAATCTTATCTTTCCCCATACTTCATCTCTAAACATCTTCATACCTGCTACACCAAGAAAAGTGGCGGGCTTACTGTAATTTATAGTTGATAATTTAACAAGGTTATGTGAAAAGGCATGTAATTGTTTATCGATTTCTATACTGGTATCATATTCATCAGTGACGAAGCCAACTAAATTGGATCCTTGCCACTCCGTATAGGCTTCTAATATCTGTTTTAAATTAGGTGTTTGACTTAAAGCACCAGATATTATAAACCCTATTTGTTTACCTGAAAGAGATGGAGTGTGAGTATTAAAAAAGCTTCTGTCAAAGAATCTTTTCCATGTAGAAGATAAATGTCTGTATATAATGTTACCAGCAAAAACTATTATATCCGCAGTTTTTAATTTGCTATTATAAAAATCAATAAAATCATCTTTACCAGTGTAAACACACTCATAGTTATAACCACATTTTAAGCAACCTAAGCAGCCTCCTTTAATATCTATATCTTGGAGATTAACTAATTCTATAGTTTGTGAAAATGAGTTTTTGAATTTATTTATCATGTTTTTCAAATTAATATTTTCTAAAGAATCAGTTACTATAACTACTTTTTTCTTTGAAACATCTATTTTGTCAGGAATAATTTCTGGAATATATTCTATTGGAGAATACTCTATTGGACTGTAGTTTTTTAAAGTAACTACTTTATTTTCTATTGCATTAAAATAGTTCTGGGCGAATTTTAATAGATTTTTTCTTATATCTTCTTTCTTTAAATCATACATATGCAGTGAAAAATAATCTATATAATTCATATTTAAATCATCACAAATAGAATTTATGTAATTTACTGCAGTATGGTCATAAAAGTGAATTGATGTAGCAAGAACTGAAGTATATTTTTCTTTGAAAGCATATTCAACATTTCTTTCGAAAATTAATTCTATAAAGCGTTGGTAATTTGAATGAACAGTGAATACGTAAAGAGGGAATGCCCAAATAACTCCATCACTAGATTTAACGTCGCTAATTATACTCTCAAAAACCTCTTTATCCTTTTCTATTTGATTAATCTTTTGTGAAATATTAATTATTTTCAATTCATGTTGCTTAAATCTTTTTTGAATGTAGTTAATATACTGCATAGTAACGCTTATATCACCTTTGGGACTTCCATTTAGAACTACGATTTTCATTTAAAACATCTCCTTTATTTATTATTTTATTTAAGACATTCTTTTAGAATAGTAGGTTTTTTAGAATATATTTATTACATTATGTTGACACTGTAAACATTAATTTGATTATACAACAATAAGTTTACGGTGTCAACTTATTATGTTATAATTAGCATCAAGTAATATTTAAAATATATGCTAAGTTTAGGGAGGCAGGAAGCAGTGGGTAGAAAATATCATCATGGTGATTTAAAACAAGAACTTATACGCAATGGATTATCACTGTTAAATAAAGAAGGTATTGAGGGATTCTCGTTAAGAAAAGTTGCAAGTATGTGTGGGGTAAGCCATAATGCTCCCTATAAACACTTTAAAGATAAGGATGCACTTATTAATGAAATTATTAAAGAGGTTTGGAAAAAATTTCATATAACATTACTAGAGGTAACTGAGCTATATCATAATGAACCTAAATTACAAATTGTTGAAATGGGAAAAGCATATGTGAAGTTTATGGTGGAAAATCCAGAGTATTTAAAGTTTATGTTTTTGTCAGATAATCCATATCCGATAAAAATAGAAGATGATAAATTTCCAGATATTAAAGATAGTGCCTTTGGAGTTTTTAGAGGCAGCGCAGAAAGATACTATAAGGAAATAAAATTGGATGAAAATTTATATATGGAAAAGACATTAACACTGTGGAGTATGGTTCATGGAATAGCAATATTAATTATTAAAAAGAGTATTGAGTATAAAGGAGATTACTTAGTGTTAGTAGAAAGAATGATTAAAACTAACATTAAATAATGAGTGTCAATGATCATTTATAGCTACAAAACTTTTAATAAAAAGCTACTAGAAACAGATAAGGGGACAGGGACTTGTCTGGCTAGAGAAATTAACTGTTAAATAGCAAGTATCAGGGGTTAAAGTGGGAAAACTACAATTCCAACTTTAACCCCTTTCCTCTGTGGCAATATCTACTGAGTGGAGAAGTAAATAATAAACACAAAGCTCACTTTAAACTGTCCTTACTTGCATGGGTCGTATTAATTATGTTTTTTCCTATTGCAAAAAATTCTAAATAGGTGTAAGATATGTTATATAAGTTATACAAGTTATACAAGTAATACATATCTCGAGATAAAGGAGGCCATTATGAAAAGTAAAACAAAAGAAAACAATAAATATATGGGTTCAGTCAAGGTTGGTCCCAAAGGTCAAATTGTGATTCCTAAAGAGGTTAGGAATATGTTCGACATAAATCCAGGTGATACTTTACTTTTGCTTGCCGATTCCAAGAAAGGCATTGCTATTGAAAGATATGGCGTGTTTGCCAAGATTGCTGATGCTATTTTCGCTGGTAAAGCGAAAGAAATCTATCCAGACCATACCGAAGAGGAATCATTAACCTTTGCAAAATCCATAAAAGGAATGAAAAAGGATGGTGATGATAATGAAGGCAATTCAAACGATTAACCTTACAAAAGAGTATAAAAATAAAACCGCTGTTGATGCTTTAAATCTTGAAATAGAGCAAGGTGAGCTTTTTTCCTTGCTCGGAGTGAACGGCGCTGGAAAAACAACTACAATAAAAATGCTATCTTGTCTTACAAAACTGACAAGTGGAGATGCGTTATTGCTGGGTGACAGTGTAATCGCAAACCCGATAAAAGTAAAAGAAAAAATCAATGTATCTCCTCAGGAAACTGCAGTTGCCCCAAATTTGACAGTACGTGAGAATCTTGAGCTCACATGCGGTATTTATGGGCATAATATTAAAACTTCAAAACAAAAGGCAGAAGAAACTATTATATCATTTGGACTTTCAGAAATTGCAAATTGCAAAGCAAAGACTTTATCTGGTGGATGGCAGAGGCGCTTATCAATTGCAATGGCTTTGATTTCCGAGCCACAAATACTGTTTCTTGACGAGCCGACACTTGGACTTGATGTTCTTGCCCGTCGTGAACTTTGGAAAATTATCGAAATGTTAAAAGGTAAGATTACAATTATTCTTACAACTCATTACCTTGAAGAAGCGGAGGCTTTGTCTAATCGTATAGGAGTAATGGCAGAAGGAAAACTTGTTGCAGTTGGAACCACAGAAGAACTAATGAATAAGACTGGTGTAGATAAATTTGAAGATGCGTTTATTAAACTTTGTAAGGAAGGAGGCAATGTTGAATGAAAACATTTGCTTTTGCTTTACGTAACACAAAAGAGATCATTAGGGATAAGCTGAATTTAGCTTTTGGAATCGGATTTCCTGTTATTCTTCTTTTACTTCTATCGCTTATTCAATCTAATATTCCTGTTGAACTGTTTGCAATAAAACAACTTGCACCAGGAATCGCTGTGTTTGGACTGTCTTTTATTTCATTGTTTTCGGGAATGCTTATTGCAAAAGACAGAACAAGCTCGTTTATGCTTCGGTTATTCACATCTCCTATGACAGCAAGCAATTTTATAGCAGGATACACGATACCACTTATACCAATGGCTATTATACAAATTATAGTTTGCTTTATTGTTGCATTGATTTTAGGACTTGAAATAAGTTTTGATTTGTTGTTGACTATCGTTGTATTGATTCCTGCAGCAATACTATTTATTGCTATCGGTCTTTTATGTGGAAGTTTATTCAACGATAAACAGGTTGGTGGAGTTTGCGGTGCATTACTTACAAATTTGAGTGCGTGGCTTTCAGGTACTTGGTTTAACCTTGATTTGGTAGGTGGAGCATTCAAAACTATTGCTTATTTGCTTCCCTTTTCTCACGCCGTTAATGCTGGCAGATATGCTCTTGCAGGAGAATACGCTAAAATTATACCTGATTTGATTTGGGTTATTGGTTATGCTGTTATCGTGTTATTTGTTGCAGGTTCAGTTTTTACAAGAAAAATGAATAGCGATAATACATAAAAAAATAAAGAGGGTTAGATTAGCAGTAATAATCTTTTGACTGTTATTAGTTACTCTGACCCTGTAGGGTTTTCTATTTAATTATTTAAGTCGTATTCATAGAATATGAAAACTTTAAGTCTCAAACAAAGGGACGGTTCATTTGTTTATATAAAATACCATATTAGCTACAATAAGCATTGAAATATTCAGATCAAAAAATATCCAACACAAACCTTTAGTATAGTTATTAAGCTTATCTATATATTTTTCGTTTAAAAAATATGTTCCATCTGATGTCACTGCACTTGGGCTCCCGCTTTATTGTAAGGGAATCAATTTTTCTTGGAATTATATTAAATCCCATTGAAATCTAAATTTTTTGATTGTTTCATAAGCTGTTACGATACCTCTTTTTGGTACAGCAAGAATGATAGAATTGTCATTTTTGATTTTCTAAGCTCTAATGCCAGCTTATTTATAAACAAAATATCCACCTCTTTAATAAACATAAATATTGATAAAAAATTAAAATTCTAGTATTTACATATTTAGTTTAGGTTTAAAATATAGAATTATTCAAAATATAAGATGATTTATTTGGTATTTTAACAAGGGGATAGTTTGAATTTGGGTGACGAGTGTGTCAATAATAATTAAGTTAAGAAACAAACTAAGGTAATATAATTGCTTTTGTAAAAATAAATTTTTTATTATAGTATTACCTAATTAACCTAATGTTAAGAACATAAATAATTAGTTAAAAGTTAACTATAAAATTATTATCCTGTAAATAGTAGGTATTTATGTTTTAAAGTGTAACAAAAATTATCTCTTTTGACGTTAAATAAAGATTAGTTAACCGGCGGTATTTTACAGCTTATTTATGGATAAGACGAAGAAGATCTATAGCAAAGAGTTAAAAACTCACACTTTAATTATTAACTATATATTTACAAATATATATCATTATGATATATTAAATTATGATATATATTATGGAGGTGTTTAAATGCCCAAAATTAATAAGACGCAATATGCAATATTAGGAGTTCTAAGTATATCTCCAAAGTCGGGATACAATATTAAGAAATTTATTGAATCAAGTATAGGATACTTTTGGAATGAAAATTATGGACATATCTATCCAATACTAAAACGTCTTGAGCAAGAGGAATTGGTAGTGAAGAAAACTGAGTTAAGTGAGACAAGACCAAATAGTAATATTTATTCAATCACAGAGAAAGGAAAGAAAAAATTACTGGACTGGTTATCTGAACCTATTCAAAAAAGTCCTGTGCGTGATGAAATGCTATTTAAACTGTTTTTTGGAGCCAATGTTTCTATAGAAGAGAATGTTCAAAGAATTTTAGCTGAAAAGGAAAAAGCCATCCAATATCTAAAAGCATTGGATTCGATTGAACGTAGTTTGCATCATGACATTCAAAATAACCCTGATAAATCAAATGAACTTATGTTTCGCCTAATGACCTTGCGAAGAGGTCAATATAATTATCAAACACATATAACGTGGTGTGATGAGTGCCTAGAAATATTACACAAGATGAAAGAGAGGAGTTAGTTCAAAATAAAAATTTTCAAAGGGGGATAATTTATGAAGAAAATATTAGTTGTATTTATAATGTTAATTTTAATATTTACAGCCAGCTGTACAAAGGAAACTACTGTTACATATTCTTCAGAAAGGAATAACAGGTGGATTGAAGATATAAATTACTTACAAGAGAATTTACCTAAGGTACATGGAGGTTTATATTTAAATATTTCTGCAGAAGAGTTCAATGAACGTATTGAGAAGTTAAAACAAGATATTCCTAAGCTTGATGAGATCGAAATTCAGATAAGGTTAAAGGAAATTTTTACTTTAGTCGGTGATGCACATTTAATGATAGCTAATTTCGAGTCAGACATTCAAAAAGTTTTTTCACTAAAAACCCTTTATAATATCTACTTTCAACCAGGTTTAGAAGAAGTTTATCCTATTAAAACAAAATGGTTTGGAGATAATTTATATACTATTGAAATAGATTCCGAGTATAAAGAAGCTCTTGGAACAAAGCTGGTTAAAATAAACAATAATTCAATTGAAAAAATTATGGAGGAAATAAACAAACTGATATCCCATAATAATGAATGGAGATTAAAGTTTTTAAATCCAATGTATATAATACATCCTAAAATTCTTAAATATTTTAATTTTGCTGATGATAAGACAATATTTACCTTTGAAGAAGAGAATGGTGAACAAATTGATATAGAAATAAAGGTAAAAGATATTGATAATGTTAAATTTGTTTCTGTATTAGACAAAGTAGATAACAAACCTATATATATGAAGAAAAATGATTTTTTCTCATATGAATATTTACCCGAAGAAAAAATATTATACTTTGATTTTAATATTTATTGGGATAAAAATAGAGATAACTTCTTGAAATTAGCGCAAAAAGGAGCTGGAAAAGGAATAAAGTATATTCCAAGAGATGAAACTGTTGAAGAATTACCTGATTTTTACAGCTTGACAAATAAAATGTTCAGCGAATTTGAGAAAAAAGAAATAGATAAATTCATAATTGATATGCGTGATAATAATGGTGGTAGTTATGAATTTGGAGGTACTTTAATAAATAAAATAAAAAATATAGATAAAATAAATAGGAAAGGTAAACTATTTGTAATTGTTAATAAGGGTTCATTTTCTGCACCTGTATATGATGTTGTAAGATTTAAGGAAGAGACTGAAGTAATAACTATTGGAGAACCGACAGGGGAAATGCCTTTTAAAAATGGTGGAGCATGCTACTTAGAGCTTCCAAATTCTAAACTTGATATTTTTTTCTCGAGGTGGCTATTTACTCCATTAGATGAGAATGTTGATACTTTCACACCAGATATTATTGTAAATACATCCTTTGAGGAGTATCAGAAAGGTATTGACCCAGTATTTGAAACGATCAAGAATTATTAATGCCCACTAGACTAGCTAACTTTTTTAAAAAAGTTTAAATTGATAAATAGGCATAATAAAAACCTTTTTATAAGTACAATCAAAATTAAAAGGATATAAATTCAAATTCGTAAAAAATAAATAAAAACAGGCTATGCTATTAGCCTGTTTTTACCTAATGAAGCAATTTACGAATAAACCACCATGAATCTAATTGTACTTTAATTATTTTTTACCCACTGTGGGCGGTCATTTTAGGTGATATGAAAATAAATATTAATGATATTCAATTAAAGGAAAACAGGTATATATCAAAATAGTAAGAGGAATAAACGTAGGCAATATTTGAAGTGATGAAGAAGTAAGACAAAAATTTATAGGAACACTAAAGCAACATAAATAAAAAAATGGATACGAGTTATATTGTTATTGTTTAATGAGTAATCACGTTCATTTATTGATAAAAGAGGGCGAAGAATCTATTTCAATGATTATGCACGAATTAGGTCAAGCTATGTATATTGGTACAATATTAAATATGAACGCTGCCAATCTGATGATATTTTAGAATACTCTAAAGAATAAATGTGAATTTTTGAAGAAATCAGGTCTAAATAGTATATAATTAAGATAAGAATTATAGCGTAGGAATAAAAATATTATTTAAAGAAAGGGGATGTGAAATATTAAGATTAAAACATTAGCAAGGAGTACTATAAAAAGTCTTTATCAAAGTCTTAGAAGATTTCCTGTAACTATTGCAGTTTCAACAACCCTAGTGATAATGCTTATAATCATAATGGAGCAAAGATATAATTTATCTAGAGATACTCGTGATATGCTAAACCGTGTTTCTATGGTTATTGCATTAGGAATTCCATTATCATTATGTATCAAGCTTATATTTGAAAAAAAGAATATTAGGAAAATACTTCAGTGCTTTACTTATGTTCTTGGAGCAGGGGTTTTGGTATTATATTATTTTTTCTTGCTGAAAGATTTTACTATGGTAAGTATAACTCGTTATATAGGGGTTAGCATTTTTTTATACTTAGCATTTTTATATTTACCATGGATTGGAAACAAAGAAAACTATGAATTTTATGTCATAAAAGTATTTTCAAGCTTTTTCCTGACGGTTATTTATTCTGTAGTATTATATGTAGGACTTGTTGCTATAATTTTTACAATAGATAAGCTTTTTGAGATACATTTTCATAGTGAAATTTACTACTATATATTTCTTATAGTGACGGGAATATTTGGAGTGTCACTATTTTTGGCTAAGATACCACAGCATAATTGTAGAATTCAAACGGAAAATTACCCTAATGGTCTTAAGAGATTACTCATATATATTGTTATTCCATTAATTATAGTATATACAGCTATATTGTATGTATATTTTGCAAAAATAATAATAACAACTAATTGGCCTGTTGGACTTGTGTCCCATCTGGTTCTGTGGTATTCGGTTATATCAATTGGAGTGATATTTTTAATATATCCTTTGATTAATGATAATAAATTAGTTAAGCATTTTACATTTTGGTTTCCTAAGGTTATTATCCCCATTATTATTATGATGTATATTTCTATGGGAATTAGGATCAAGGCATATGGTATAACTGAAAATAGGTATTTTGTACTTGTACTAGGATTATGGGTTTTAGCGATTATGATTTATTTTTCCTTTGCTAAGAGGTTTAAAAATATTATTATACCTATATCCCTTTCAATTATTGTATTGAACTCGGTTTTTGGACCTTTAAGCAGCTATGCTATATCTAAATTTAGTCAAAATGATAGGCTAGAAGATATATTGGTAAGGAATAATATGATAAAAGATGGTCAAGTGGTAAAGGTACAAACCGATATATCTACAAAGGATAAGTCGGAAATAAACATGATATTGAAGTATTTTAATAGGGAACATAGCTTGGATGATGTTAAATATATTCCAGCTGATTTTAAACTAGATGATATGGATATTGTTTTTGGGTTCCCATTTAACTATGAAAATGTCACTATAAGAGATAAATATTTTCATTATAATAGTCATGAGAGAGAAAGAATGTTAAAAGTAAAGGATTATGATTATCTTATTGATATGGATAAATTATTAAAGAAGGTAACAATTGAAGATTCTATCCAGATTTACTATAATGCAAATGAGTTTACATTTAATATAGTTGATAATGCAAATATGGTTTATAGTAAAAAGCTTGATGAATATGCTAGAATAATTGATAAAAAATATAATGGCATGACAAAAGATATAAAATCTGAGGGAATGACATTTACAGATGAAAATGAAAATATAAAGATTATGTATGTATTTAATTATATTTCAGGTATGAGAAAAAAATTATCAGATGAAATAGAAATAAAGAATATGGATTTTTATGTACTTGTTAAATTTAAGTAATTTTATAGGATAAATCAAAGAACTACTGTTGTACAAACAAAGGGACGGTTTGGATTAGAATAGGCTTAATAACTATGCTGAAGGTTTATGTTGAAAATTTTAAAACTAAACAACTATATCCTTATGATACAATTCTATTCAAATAAATGAACCGTCCCTTCGTTTTTATAAAAATTAAAAATATTTAGCGTAAAAAAGCACTTGAAAACCTTTTCATAAAATGTTATTATAAATGAAACGGGGTTTTATATAATGAAAGGTAAGGTGTATAGTGGAAAATAAATCAGGTCTGTTAAATAAAAGCATAGATATATTGGAATGCATATATGAACAGGGTGGAAAAGCAAGAATATGCAATATTGTAGAGCAGTTAGGATATAATAAAAGTACAGTATATAGAATACTTAATACATTAAAAGATAGAGGTTATATATTTCAAAATGAATCTAAATTTACTTATGAGATTGGTCCTAAGTTTTGTAGATTTTCGCAGTTATATCAACAGAATTTACACTTTGTAGATATACTTAAACCATATGCAAAAAAGATAAGTGAAAAATACAACGAATGTGTAAGCATTTCTGTATTAGACAGGTCTTCATTAACTCAGCCTATGCAGATATCAGTCTATAGAACTAATCAATCTAGCAATGCTTTGGGTTTTAGACCTAATCTAGGACTTGCATCTTTATGCCATGCTTCTGCGAGTGGTAAGTGCTTTTTAGCATTTGAAGATCAGTTTTATTTAGATCGTTACTATGGATGTGATTTACCTAGGTATACTAAATATACAATAACGAATTGGGACGAATTAACAAAAGAACTTATTGAAGTAAGAAAATCAGGTTTTGCCACTGAACATAACGAATATGAATTAGGGCTAACTTGTGTAGCAGTTCCAATATTAGATTCTAATAGGAAGTTATTGGCCAGTGTCAGCCTTACTGGATCAACTGCAAGAATTGAGAGTTTTGATGAAAATGAGATAGTAAAAGATTTAAGAGAATTAGCAAATATAGTATATTAATTTATTCCTTGCTTAAGTAAGGAATAAAAAAATATAGAAATAATGAAACTGTGTTTCATATAATAAAACGTTTTATATTGAAAGTTCCCTAAATACCAAAATGGGAATAAAAAAATACTTTCGTATATGAAACGTAGTTTCAATTAATAAAACAAAGGAGGATAATTATGGATAAAGTGAAATTAGATATTGATAGGTGTAAAGGTTGTTATCTATGTATAGCAAACTGTAAGCTTGGTGCAATATCTAAAGCTGATAAACCAAATAAAAAGGGAGTTATTCCTGTAAAGGTTGATCAAGAAAAATGCGTACAATGTGGCAACTGTTATACAATGTGCCCTGATTTAGTATTCGAAATATTATAAAAGGAGACTTTGGATAATGAAGACAAAGATTATTAAAGGAAATGAAGCATTGGCAGAAGGTGCTATAAGAGGTGGTTGTAGATTTTATGCAGGATATCCGATAACACCACAATCAGAAATTCTAGAGTGGATGGCATGGAGACAGAAAGAAGTAGGAGGTGTGTTTGTACAAGGTGAGTCAGAAATAGCTAGCGTAAATATGGTGTTTGCTGCTAGATCACTTGGAGCTAGAGCAATGACTAGTTCATCTGGTCCTGGATTTTCACTTAAACAGGAAGGCATAGCTTACTGGGTGTCAGCAGGAGTACCAGCTGTAGTAGCATGTGTGCAGAGATTTGGAATTGGCGATGGATTTATTAGTGCAGGACAAGATAACTACTGGCAAGCTGTTAAAGGTGGGGGTAATGGAGATTATCATTTAATAACACTTGCACCAAATTCAGTACAAGAATGCATGGATATGGCTTACGAATCATTTGAATTAGCTGAAAAATGGATGCATCCAGTATTAATTTTATCAGATGGTACTATTGGTCAGATGATGGAGCCTTGCACAATGCCACCTATGAAAGAATATGACATGGATCAGCCTTGGGCAGCGAAAGGTACTGCAATAGGTGAAGGAGAGAATAAAGTAATAACTGATATTACATATTTCCAAGATATTGACGAATGGAATGCAGGATATATTAAAAAAATGCGTAAAATTCAGCAAGATGAGCAGAGATGGGAAGAATTTAATGTTGAAGATGCTGATGTAGTATTAGTTGCATATGGTATTTCTTCAAGAGTTGCTCAGAGATCAGTTGAGATAGCTAGAAAAAATGGAATTAAATTAGGATTAATCAGACCAATTACTTTATGGCCTTATCCAAGAAAAGCATTCGAGAAGATAAATAAGAATTGCAAAGGAATTGTAACATTAGAGATGAATATGATGGGTCAAATGCTAGAAGATGTAAAAATTGCAGTTAGTTGCAAATTTCCTTGTTATGCACTTGCTACAGCTCAGAAAGTTGCTCCTACTGATGAAGTAATTGATTTTTGCCAGAAAGTAATGGCTGGTGAAGTAAAAGAAACGGAGGTATTTTAAATGGCAAACAGATCTAAAAAAGCACCTGCAATAATGAAGTGCGAAAATAGATTTTGTGCAGGATGCGGACACGCAATTTTTGATAGAATTTTAGGAGAAGTATTAACTGAAATGGACATTATAGGTGATACTATCGTATGTTCAGATATTGGATGTAATCATATGTTTCAATTTTCAATGGCAGTTGACGTAATTGTACCTCCACACGGCAAAATGGGTGCTGCTCTTACAGCTCAAAAAAGAGTAAGACCTGATAAATATGCTATGACAATAGCAGGAGATGGTGGAGCTTACGCTATTGGATTAGCTGAAACAGTTGCTGCTGCTACAAGAAATGAAAACGTTACAATGTTTGTTATGAACAATACTTTATATGCAATGACTGGTGGTCAAGCGGCTCCTACTACACAGTTAGGTCAAATTTCTGCTTCAACTCCTAAAGGAAGAACTGCAAAAGACCACGGTCTTGATTTTGACGTATTTAATGTAATGCGAAATTTAGATATTGCATATCTTGCAAGAACTTCTATAGCAAATCCAGCTGAAATAAGAAAAACTAAAGCGGCGGTAAGAAAAGCTATTGAGAAACAAAGAGATCATAAAGGGTTTTCATTAGTAGAAGTTTTAGTACCTTGCCCAACAAACTGGGGTCTTAAGCCAGTAGATGCTATGAAGAGAATTGAAAATGAGCTTATGGTTAGATACGAAATGGGTGAAATAATAGACAAATAAAAAAGGGGTAGTGGATATGTTAAATGAAATTGTTTGTGCAGGATTAGGAGGACAAGGAGTTTTAACTGCTGGAAAAATAATGATGCATGTGGCTGCGGAAAAAGGATTAAACACAACTTGGTTTCCTTCATATGGAAATGAAATGCGTGGTGGAGCTGCTAACTGTAATGTGATGATAAGTGATGAAAAAGTTGCTAGTCCTTATGCTGATCATCCAGATATATTATTTGCAATGGCAGAGAGAGCTATAGACACATATATGAATCCAATGAAAAAAGGTTCAATAATTATTGCAAACAGTACAATTATTCCTGAAGACAAGGAATATAGAGACGATATAAAAGTTGTAAAAGTACCAGCTACAGAATTAGCTCAAAAGCTTGGAAATGAAAGATCTGCAAATATAGTTCTTTTAGGTGCAATGATCAAGCATACAAGTATTTTCTCAAAAGAAGACTTCGAAAAATATATGTGCTCATATTTTGAAAGTCAAGGAAAAGGAAAGAGAAATGAACAAAATGTAAAGGCATTTGAAGCCGGATATGACTATATATAAGAGGTTTTGAAAATGAGAATATTAATAATTAATCCAGGTGGAACATCTACAAAGATTGCAGTTTATGATGATGAAAAGGAAGTTTTTAAATACAGTATAAAACATTCAGGAGAAGATTTAAAAGGTTTTGCTTCTGTATTCGATGAATATGAATATAGAGTAAATTTGATAAAAAAAGTACTTTCTGAAAATGGATATGATTTGAAATCCATGGATTGTATATCAGGAAGAGGGGGATTAATGAAGCCTATTCCTGGTGGTACGTATGAAGTTAACGATTCTATGATAAATGATATGAAAAATGCAATAAATGGTGAACATGCATCAAATTTAGGCTGTGTAATTGCCAAGGAATTAGCAGATGAAATTGGCGTAAGAGCATTTGTAGTTGATCCTGTGTCTGTAGATGAAATGCATGACATATGCAGAATAACAGGTTTATCTGATATAATTAAACTTAGCTGGTTTCATGCTTTAAATCATAAAGCAGTAGCAAGAGAAACGGCTCAAAAACTAGGTAAAAAATATGAAGAATGTAATTTTATTGTAGCGCATCTTGGTTCAGGAATATCAATTGTATCTCATAACAAAGGTAAAATGATTGACGGAAGTGGTGGACGTTCTGATGGTCCTTTTTCTCCAGAAAGATGCGGAGGATTACTATCGTATCAGCTTGTAGAGCTTTGCTATTCAGGTAAATATACGAGAGAAGAATTTATAAAAAGAATAAGCGGCTACTGTGGAATGTATGACTATCTTGGAACTAAAGATATGATTGAAATTGAAAAGAGATATGATAATGGTGATGAAAAAGCAATATTAGTATTAGATGCCTTTATGTATCAAGTATCTAAAGAGATATCAAGGTATGCAGCAAGTCTATATGGAAATGTTGATAGAATAATACTTACAGGCGGAATTGCATATTCTGAACGTGTAGTTAGAGAAGTAATTAAGAGAGTAAAATTCATAGCACCAGTTGAAGTAATACCAGGTGAAATGGAAATGAAAGCGCTTGCCCTTGGTGCACTGCGAGTATTAAGATGCGAGGAAGAACCTAAAGTATATTAATATGTGGAGGAGCTAATGATTAAAAATTTTGATGAATTAATTAAAAAAGTTAGTAAGATTAAGCCTAGCGTTGTGAGTGTAGCTGTCGCTGAAGATGAGGCTGTTATGACTGCTGTACGAGACGCTGCAAGATTGGGCTTTATTGAACCAATTCTAGTAGGAAATCAAGAAAAAATAGATGAAATTGCTAATAAAATCGAATTTACAAATTATAAAGTAATTGACTGTCATAATGAAGAAGAATCAATAAAAACAGCTGTTAAACTCGTGAGAGATGGCAATGCAAAAATATTGATGAAGGGATTAGTCAATACAGCTACTTATATGCGTGGAGTGTTAAATAGAGATTATGGATTAAGAACGGGAAGATTATTGAGTTTGTTAGCAGTTTATGAATTGCCGCAGTATCATAAATTAATATATTGTACAGATAGTGGTATAAATGTATCTCCAGACTTATCTCAAAAAAAAGATATAATGACTAATGTACTGTTGGCAATGAAAAATCTCGGATTCGAAAATCCAAAGACTGCAATATTAACAGCTAATGAAATGGTGAATCCAAAGGTTAAATCTACTGTAGATGCTAAGGATTTAGTAGATATGGTGGACAAGGGTGAAATACCATCATGTATTGCAGAAGGACCAATTGCATTTGATGTAGCATTTGATGCATATGCTGCAAAACACAAAGGAATTGATAGTAAAATTGCCGGTGATGTAGACCTGCTAGTATTTCCTAATATCGAAACTGGTAACGTTTTAGGTAAATCATGGCTTAAATTTAATGATGCCAAATGGGCAGGAATAGTTCTAGGTGCAAAAGCTCCGGTAATACTTGGTTCAAGATCAGATACACCTGAAATAAAAATTAATTCAATAGCGTTGGCATGCTTATCAGCGGATGAATAGGAGGTAATGAAATGAGATTTTCAATTAAAATGGATAGGTTAAAGGCTTCAGCAATAAGAGCTGTACAGAAAAAAATAGTTAGCAAGCCAGGAGTAATATCATTTGCTGCGGGTTTGCCTGATCCGGATTTATTTCCGATGGATGATTTAAGACAAGCAACTTTAAATGTAATAGACAATAAAGGAAAGACAGCTTTTCAATATGGACTTACAAAAGGCTATGCTCCATTACTAGAAAAACTAGCAGAGAGATTAAATGAAAAAGAACTAATTAATTGTACTAAAGAAAACGTTACCATGACTACTGGTTCTCAGCAAGGATTATCACTTGCTGCTATGATGTTTATTGATGAAGGCGATATTGTATTGACAGAAAGCCCTAGTTATCTTGGTGGGATTAATGCATGTAGACCTTATGGTGCAGTTTTTATGGGTGTTGATACTGATGATGAAGGTATGGTAATTGCTGATTTAGAAAAGAAATTAAAAGAAAATGATAGTGTTAAGATTATTTATGTAATACCTAATTTTCAGAATCCTACTGGAAAGGCATGGTCATATAACAGAAGAAAAGAATTTATGGAAGTAGTCAATAAATATGATGTAGTAGTTGTTGAGGATAATCCTTATGGAGAAATCAGATTTAAGGGAGAATTTATACCAAGTTTAAAATCAATGGATACTCAGAACAAAGTTATGTACCTTGGATCTTTTTCAAAGATTCTATGTCCTGGGCTAAGAGTTGCTTATATATGTGCTGATAAGGCAATTGCAAACTATGCAGAGAAATTAAAAGAAGGTCTAGATTTACAATGTAACCAATTTGCTCAGCTTCAGGTATATGAATATATGACTACATATGATATTGACAAACATGTAGAGAAAATACAGCGTTTATACAAAGAAAAATGTGATGCAATGATTGAACACATAAAAAATGATTTTCCTAAATCAATTAAGTATACAGATCCAGAAGGCGGAATGTTTATGTGGTTAGAACTTCCAGAAGGTATGGATGCAAATTTATTATTAGATGAAGCTATAAAGCGAGGAGTAGCTTTTATTCCTGGTGCTCCATTCTATGCAAATGATGGAGCAAAAAATACTATTAGATTAAATTACACAGTACCATCTATAGAAGAAATTCACAAGGGGATGAAAATATTCTCAGATTTATTAAAAGAAGTCTGTAAATAGTTAACTTAGCGCGACTATGTATAATAAAGTTTACTTTCTTTTCTATGTCGCAAAGATTAAGGGGATGAAAATGGATACTGATACCAAAGTAAACATAAAAACACCATCTTTAATAGTTTCATTAATACCAATATTTGCAGTAATTATTTTATTGCTAAGTTCATTATTTGTATTTCATGTAGATATTCAAATACCATTGATAATAGCTACTGTGGTGGCTTCACTAATATCAGTTGTTTATCTTGGAAATTCGTGGAATGAAATTGAACAGGGGATATTTGATTCAATTCAATCTGCAATGCAGGCTATACTTATAGCTTGTATAATAGGTTTAATTATTGCTTCTTGGATTATTGGCGGTATTGTACCTACGATTATTTACTACGGATTAAAACTGTTATCACCAAATTTCTTTTTAGTTACATGTTTAGTTATAAGTGCAGTTGTTGGTATCTCTACAGGTTCGTCATGGACTACATGCGGTACAATAGGAATTGCTTTAATTGGTATAGGTATGGGATTAGGCATCCCACCAGAAGTAACAGCAGGAGCTGTTATTTCTGGAGCCTTTGTTGGCGATAAAATGTCACCATTTTCAGATACTACCAATCTAGCGCCTGCAGTATCTGGTACAACTTTATTTGTTCATATCAAAAACATGATGTGGACAACTATGACGAGCTTTATACTAGCTGGAATAATATTTCAAATTATAAATTTTCGATATACTGCAAGTAAGATAGATCAAGGCACAGTCGATTTGATTACAAGAGCTTTAGATAAGAGTTTCAATATTAATGTATTTTTAATGTTACCTGTAGTAATTATTATAATAATCATGGTAAAACAAGCACCGGCAATACCTGGATTGTTATTTTCTGTATTACTTGGATTGATATGTGCAGTTATTTTCCAGCATGCTGATATAAGTACTATTGGGAAAGCTCTTCAATATGGATATGTTGCTAATACGGGCAATAAAATGGTAGACAATCTCCTCTCAAGAGGAGGAATGCAGAATATGATGTGGACAGTATCTTTAATATTTTGTTCACTAAGTTTTGGTGGTGTTATGGAAAGGTCAGGCATGTTAAAGTCAATTGCAAAAGGAATAATGAAGCTTGCTAGAAATAATGCATTGTTAATAATTTGTACAATGGTAACATCAATTTGTGTAATATTAACTACTGGGGAACAATATTTATCAATATTAATTACTGGTAAAATGTACAAAAATGAATATCATAATAGGGGATTAGCTCCTCAAAATTTGTCAAGAGCATTAGAAGATGCAGGCACAATAACTTCACCACTTATTCCGTGGAGTACATGTGCTGTAGCAGTTAGTACTTATATGGGAGTTTCTCCATTAAAATATTTACCTTATTGCTTTATGAACTTATTAAATCCAATCGTTGCTTCTATATTTGCTATTGTGGGATTTAAAGTAATTAAATTGAATAAAGATCAAAATCAAAAAATTGGAGGGTATTATGAAAGACGACAAAATTAAGAAAACAGGTTCAATAAAATTAATTATTACTTTGTTGACATTAGGTGCATGCTGGTCGATTGTATATATTATACCGTTTCTTCAATATGTATGGTATGATCCATTTCAAGAATTTTTAGGATCTTCTAATACACAGATGGGTTTACTAATTACTATTTATGGTTTTGGTAATGTGTTCGGCGCACCTGTTGGTGGATGGGTTGCAGATAGATTTAACTACAAGATAGTATATGTATTGTCTGTTTTATTAAACGGAGTATTTTCTTTGGGATTTGTCCTTTATCCATCATACGGTTTTGCTATACTTATGTGGATTGGATTTGCAATAGCAAGTTTGTTTATGAACTATCCAACTCATATTAAAATTGTAAGGAACCTTACAACTGATGAAAATCAAGGTAAAATATTTGGATTTAATGAGACTTGTATTGGTATATTTAATATTGTTTTTAATATGATAATGATGTTCTTCTATGTGAAATTTATGGAAGGCGTTTCTGGAATGAAAGCTGCCATAGTTTCAATTGTTGTATTATCATTTATATTAACTATAATTGCTTGGTTTGTACTTGACAATCCAGTTAAAAAAGAAAAAGACAAATCAGAAAAAACTAATATTATTAAGGATTTCAAAGAAATTGGAGGAAATCCAGCAACTTGGTTAGTTGCAATTTCTATATTTGCAGTATATTCATTTTTAACTACAATGTCATATTTCACACCTTATTTTACAGATGTACTTGGTGTAACAGTTGTATTTACAGGATGGATAGCAATATTAAGGCAACATGGAATGACCTTGTTGGGTGCTCCAATTGGTGGATTTCTAACTGATAAAATAGGTTCACCTTCAAAAGTATTAATGGGTGTATATGTTGTTGGATTTTTAGGATTAGTTTACTTGCTAATAGCTACTAATGTAACAGCAGCAATAATAATTGTATTAACTGTTATACTTTCAGCAGGGGTATATATTGGAAGAGGCGCATATTATGCAACAATTACAGAATGTGGAATTTCACGAGACAAGACAGCTTCTACAATCGGTGTGGCGGCAGCGGTAGGATTTTCTCCTGATTTATTTCAGTTCGTATTATTTGGCCACTGGTTAGATAAGTATGGTAATACGGCATATTCCTATATGTTTATTTTCCAAGCAATAGTACTAGTAATTGGCTTTGTTGCAGCAGTATTAATTTTGAGACTTAAAAAGAAAAATCAACAATTGCAAGTAGCCGCAGGAAATAAATAAGTTACTTTTAGATAATCGATAATGAAAACATTTATGCATAGTTCCTAATTTTAGCTGTTTATAGGAATTATCATAAATGTTTTTTTGTTATGTATCATAATAGTTTTTATCTTCATGAGAGGTATTATAAGTGTTAATTTAGAAGTAATATGACATAATGGCGTCATATTATTAGTGGTATAATTATTTTAAATATATTTTAAGCACCTTATAGGAGGTAAATATGCACTATAAAAAAGCTAAAGCAATATTATCTGCTCAAAATGGTATGAACTTATATAGGGGATGTACACATGGATGTATTTACTGTGATAGTAGAAGTTCATGCTATAATATGAATCATGACTTTGAAGATATAGAGATAAAGTCAAATGCTATAGAATTGTTGGAGATGACACTTAGACGAAAACGAAAAAAGTGTATGATAGGTACAGGTGCTATGTGTGATCCATATATGCATGTTGAAAATGAGATAAAGCAGACGAGAAAGGCTTTGGAGATTATTGATAGATATGGTTTTGGATTAGCTATTCAAACGAAGTCAAATCTTATATTGCGAGATTTGGATATTCTTAAAAGTATCAATGCTAAGTCAAAATGTGTGGTTCAAATGACGCTAACTACATATGACGAAGACCTATGCAAAAAAATTGAGCCGAATGTTTGTAGTACAAAAGAAAGAGTTGAAGTTCTTAAGATAATGAATGAAAATAACATACCTACAGTAGTGTGGCTGTCACCGATATTACCTTATATAAATGATACTGAAGAAAATATTAGAGGACTGCTGGATTATTGCATAAAGGCAAAAGTATATGGAGTCATATGTTTTGGAATGGGATTGACATTAAGAGACGGCAATAGGCAATATTATTACTCAAAGTTAGACGAGCATTTTCCACATTTAAAATCAAAATATATAAAGAAATATGGTTGTAGATACGAAATAAGAAGTGATAGACATAATGAGTTACTAAATATACTTTTTTCGGAATGTAAAAAGCATGGTATAGAGACTGATATTAATAAGATATTTAAATATATGAGGACATTTGAGGAGAAAAATTCAGGGATACAGATGAGTTTGTTTGATAATATAGACGATTGATATGATTGAAAGTAATACTTTAAAGTGAAATTCAAGTGCTTAAAAAACAGGTATTAATAGAAAAATACCTGTTATATTTTACTTAATATTAATTCTTTAGTTGCAATAGCTTTTGGCATATCATCATGTGATATTAAAAAGATTATTTTATCAGAATGAATTATCAAAGGCACTTTCAGTATCGATATTACTAGTTACTTCGTCCAAGATAAGAACATCACTTTTGTTATATATACATCTAGCTAGAGCAATTTTTTGCTTTTCACCTCCAGAAAGATTAGCGCCATTTTCGGTTATTAGGGTATTTATATCTTTATTAACGAAAATGCTTGATAAGAGTTTACTATTTATTAATTCCTTTTCTAATTCTGCATTATAGGATTTATTAAAGAATAAATTATCTCTGAGACTACCTTTGATAATAGGTACATCTTGAGAAAGATAGTCAATTTTTTTTCTAATCGATTTATTTGTTATATTTCTAATGTCGATATTATTAACTAAAATCCTATTGATAGTACGAAATTTAGGAATTAATTTTACTAAAGTGGACTTACCGCATCCGCTGTTTCCTCTAATCCAAACCACATCTCCTTTTTTAAATACTCCTGATATATTATTTGCTAACAATTTATCTTTAATAGTTAATTTAGGAATGTCAAAAGTGATTTAATAAATTGATTCAACTGATAAATCTCCATTTTTTTCGCGATTACATTTCATATCGTTGACAAATTCTTTTGTGTTTATCATATCTCTTTTATTTAAATTAGCTCTTACAAGAGTATTTATGTTTGAGAAATAGAGAGGAAATATTATGCTGTATAGAATTAGGGAAATAGGGCTAGTTTTATTATTTATGAATTTATAGACGATTAAAGCCATAAATATTATTTGAACAATTTGATTAGTATAGGATAAGAGTTTGCTTGTAAGTTGAGCAAAGATATTAACTTCTGCCATTGAATTATAGATTTTATTTAATGGGGTATCTAATTGATTAATAACAGAATCATAGTTATTGCATTGTTTTAGATAATCTACTTGGCCAGTGATGCAGAGAATATCTTGCCATCCACTAGATGTGCAAGTTTGTAGTTTTTTAGAGCGTCGCAATAACTCTTTATTTAATAATTTATAGCCAAAGTAATTAATAGGTATAAGTAGCGCCATTAAAAATGACATTAATACATTTTGTAGAGAAATCAATATTAATATTACAGTGAGAATTAAAAAGGTACACCATATTGTAATAGCATCTCCGGTATAATATTTGTAAAAACTATTCACTGATATAGATATACGTTCAATATAGTTTATCGATCCAATGTCTTGTAGCTTATCATAGTCTATATGAAAAAAATCTAGAAGCATGTCTTTCGCTGTTTTTATATTAAAGTTTTTTGCAAATCTTTCTCTGAAGTATGTTAATCCAAGTTCTATGCAGAGCGTTAGTATTAATACAATAAATAAGACTAAAATTTTATCGAGTGAAAAATCACAGGAGTTTTTCATCCAAATATTAATTAATATTGGGCTAGTTAAAGTAGTAATGCTACTAACTAATACCATAAGTAGCATTACTAAAAAGAATCTACGATAACGCATTGTTAATACCTTCAATTAACCCATTTGCTAAATCTACATTTATTTTATACATTGTACCTTTATGGCTTTTAGTTGTTAATGTGGGACATACTATGCCTGATAACATCAATGTCTTAAGATGGTGATTTATTGTTGGTAGTGTTAACTTTGTAGCTTCTGAAAGCTGAGATGCAGTTTTAGGTGATGCTAGTAGTGTTTTTACAATGGTAAGTCTAGATGTATCACCTAGCGCTTTAAACAGTTTTAAATAATCTTCAAAACCATATTTTGTTCTTTTGTCCAAATCTACCATGTATCCTACATTTACAATAGCTCCGTAATCTCCAAAGAATGTAACTTCAACTTTGTCTTTATTTACTATGTTTATATTAGTGGTAATAGTAACTGAATTATCAAATTTTA
Organism: Abyssisolibacter fermentans; assembly: GCF_001559865.1. NCBI lineage: Bacteria > Bacillati > Bacillota > Clostridia > Eubacteriales > Clostridiaceae > Abyssisolibacter > Abyssisolibacter fermentans. Next base: position 108,726 of record NZ_LOHE01000038.1, on the reverse strand, counting down.
AATTTATTAAGCTATTTATTATTTTAGGATCTTGTAGTTTTTTTAATAAAATCTTTTCTTTATCCTTAAAATCATCGGGTATTTGAATGTCAAAGCTATTGATTTCATTAATAATACTACTATCCAAATATAAAAATTCAATAAGTTGTTTTTTTTCAAGGTCGTTAAAATTACACTGAAGAATACTATCCAAAGTATTACTAATCGTGTTGTCTGCAACAAAACAATCAGCATCTTTCAGCATTAGATTAATAAAAGTAGTTTTTGAATCACCACTGAAATTTAGAGGTTCATTTTTTAAGATAAAATATGAAGCATAAGACTTTAAAAGACTTAAATTCTTTTGGAAAGGCTTGCATATACTAAGATTTAAATTTTTATTTTCGTACATACAAATTCTTTCGTAAGTATCTAACATAATATCATCTCCTTTTATGAATATATAATATAATAAATATAATTAGATGTCAATAGAATAATTTTTTAAATATTAGATATGCATGAAATAAAGTTAGATAGACATTAAAGATTTTAGATGATATCTAATAGTTATAGAACAAAGTTAATTAAGTCTGAAAAACTAACTATAAAGAATGTGAAAAATAAAATGAAAGTTAAACATAGAATGAGAAAATTAAAAAATAAAAAATATAAAAATAAAAAATATAGAACTAAAATATAGAACTATCAATTATAAAAAACACTAATCTATAACTCATAAAGTTAGATTAGTGTTTTTTACTTGAATAAACGATTAATTCATATTTTAAAGATTAATTATTAAGCTTATATTATCTTTTTCTAAACTGGCTCTCATGTCTTTTAAAGAAGTCAGATTTAGGTTCTAAGAACTTAAGTTTATGATTTTCTTTATCATCTATGAAACTTTCAACACCATCAAAGATGTAATCCCAATTCCATATATTTTCATTGAAGTTTAAGAAGTCTCTAACACCTTCACAACTTGTTGGTGCAACAAGATGAACTAAAGTAAGTACAAACAAGGGGAGGGTTCATTTGTTTGCATATAAAATCCATTTTAACTACAATAAGGACAGAAATTCTAAGTTCAAAAAATTTAAACATATACCTTTAGTATAGTTATTAAGTTGAACTTTGAGGAAACAGGTTAATAGTAAAAAATCAATAATGAAATACTTATGGAAGACCTCGGTTAATAACTTCTTTGATAGAAACTTGTCTTTTAATATTTTATATTTTATAATGTTGAGAAGGCGGTGATACACTGTGAGTTTATTTTCTAAACAAGCTTTAAGTCAATTTAGTGAGCTAGATTATGAGATTTATAATTTTATATTAAAAAATAGTGAGAAAATTGCCTACATGACCATTAGAGAAATGGCTAATGAAGCTCATGTTTCAACTACTACTATCACTAGATTTTGTAGAAAATTAAATTGCGATGGATTTTCTGAATTCAAAGTGAGATATAAGTTGGAAGCAGAGAAAAGTAAGAACCACCAAAGAAGATATGATTTTTCAATAGTCCTGGATTTTTTGCAAAGAGCAAATACACAAGCCTTTCAAAATCAGCTCGATAAAATTGCAACAATTATAGCATCAAAGAAATAGGTTTAAAATATAGAATTACAATATTAAAAGACTTTAAAAATTAGCAAATAAATTATTCGTAATATTTGAGCGTATTCATAGTATGCTATTGTATTAATTATGGGGGTTAGAACGACTTTTTCATTGTAATTACGCAGGGTAAGTGAGTGTGAGAAAATAGATGTATAAAAATTACATATAATAGTTTGTAGGATTTAATCCAGTAGGAGAATTAACTCTTACTGGGTTTTCTTTTTTAGGTTTAATATTACAAAATAGAACACCCAATAATGCTTTGTCTATATTTTTTTTAGTACTTAAATATTTTACAGCTTCATGTAAATACGTTGTATTCCAAACACTAATAGTATTGATAAGAATATTTAATGCACTAGCTAGTTGTAATTGAGCTTGCATATTCCTTTCTCTTAATTCTCCACGTTTACCAAAGAATATAGCTTATCTCTAATTCGTGGAGCGAATCTAAATCCTAAAAGATAACTAAGTCCAAATATTTGGTCAGTATAACCAGCTGTGTCAGTATAATGTTCTTCTATGTTCAAATCGGTTTCATGATATAAAACACCATTTTCTGAAACTGGATATCCTATGCTAAACCAGCATCCGTGTCATCAGGTGAAAACCCAATGGAAAATATTTGGAATACACATAAGCCATGGCTCTTAGGGTTCTATTTCTAAAACTGCCTTAGCGTTGTAAATCTGCATTTAGTGGTCTATATCCTCTAAAGAAGTATTTTCCAAATTTTTTAACTGAACAAAGTTTTTAAATAAAGCAAAAAGTATACATAAAACAATAAATATTATTATAAAGATTAATGACATAGATATCTGATCTGTTAAGTAACCAAAAAAGCTATAACTTAATGGTCTAAGGATTTCATTCAAGAAAAATATAATCGAGATAACACGTCCATAAAAATCTTTATTAATACTTCGTTGTAGGTATGAAAAAAATGCAACATTTAATGTTGTCAAACCTATTCCGTTTATAAACCCACCTAAAAGTAGAAGAGTAGTAGAGCTTGTAAAACTAAATTGTAGAAAACTTATAGCTATTAAAAAGATTCCATAGCATAGCATCTTTTTTTCTCTAGATGTATTACTATACTCTTTCCATTTTTTATTTTTAGATATAATAAAAGAAATAACCAAGCTTCCTAGCGCAAGTGCTGTTTCAAACATACCGTAATATTCAACACCAATTTCCAACTTATCTAATGAAATTCTTACCAGCATTTCTTGTGGAGCAATAAGAAAATTAAGAATCATAAAAATAAATATGAAATTTAGATAATATCTTCTATCTAAAACATACAAAAAACCATCTTTTATTTTATCAATAAATGATTGGTTTAATTTTTTGATAAATTTATAATTTTGAATTTCAAATGTAAATAATGTAGCTATAAAAAAAGTAAGAGAATTAATTATAAAGCAAATACCTGGATTAAATCGCGCTATTAATAAACCACCAATTGAAGGTAATGCTATTTGCGTAAAATTTTTAACAAAAATATGTATTGAATTCGCTTCTATATAATCATTTTTTTTAACAATATTCTGAATTAATGAGCTACGTGTTGTAGAACCAAGTGAGAACACTACCGATTGAATACTTAGTACAACCAACAAACTAAAAAAACCTAAATTATTTCTCCAAAAAAGAATAGTTAATATCAATATATTTATACCTGAAGCTATATCACAGAGAATTAAAAGTTTTTTTCTATCAAAACTATCTACTATTCCACCTGCGAAAGGCATTAAAATTATTCCAGGGATTATTACCAAACCATATAGTAATCCTGTTTTACTACCACTTCCTATAATTTTATACACTGTCCATATCATTGCTACTCTATGGATTGTATTTCCTAATTCAGAAATCATCTGACCATATATAAAATAAGCATAATCTCGATTAATAATTTTTATATTCATAATTTTTCACCTTTTTGTTATTTTTACAAGACTTTAAATATCTTTAAATCTTATTTTTGTAAAATGATAAGAGTATGAAACTTCTACATTATGCTGCTAGTAGTGTAAACTTTGTTTATAAAATATTAAATGTTTTGCAATTGTTATACTCTCATTTACTGTTTTATTGCAAAATATATTAAATATCCCTTCTTTTTTAAGCCGTGCAGTTGCATGTAACACAGGCTTCACATATCTCCTTATGTACACGCTCTATCTTTGAAATAAGCTCAGTTTCTTTTTTATATTCAGAGGTACCAACAGCATCTCTAGTTTAACTCTACTATATAAAACGATAGACTTCATAGTATTCTATGATGCTCTATCATTTTATATAGCAAAGTTAAGGCGGAAATGTTGACGGAACCCCTTGATTATTCTACAAACTTCTTAATCTAAAAAAGCTCTAATATTTTTGATGGAAATACATTTTTCTTAATTCTACCATCTAGCATAGCTTTATAATATTGTTGACATAAATTGAATCCTCCACAAATATCTTTTTCACGTATATATGAATCTAACCTACAATAACCAAAACAAATATTATTAACAGGACATTCAGCACAAAGACCTTTTAGTTGTTGAACATCATTTTTTCTCAATTTCTTAAATAATTCTGATTCTGTCCATATTTTATAGAATGAAGTGTTTAATATATTTCCTGCTACTAATTCAGGCAAACCAGAAGCTATTCCACAAACAGTAACATCTCCATTATGTAATATACCAGCAACATGATATGCCCAACCACATCCTGGATTGACAACAACATTAATATTTTCAGGGGTTAATAAAGGTGGTAGCGCCATTATTAGATTCTTATTTGTCTTTGCCATATCATTAACTTCATATATTATTTCATCAATTTCCTCAATACTAAGAGGAGCAATTTTCCCTTCACCATCATTAAGCGAATTATAGTAAAAATTTATGCGCGTAATAATGTTTTTTTCTTTAGAAATCTGATTTATATATTTAACCATATCTCGATTGTGTTTGCCAATTACACTGTTAAGTGTTACTTTTAAACCCTCACTTTTCAAAAGATTAATTGACTTGATTATTTTATTAAATGTCTTTGGAACTCTTGTTACAAAATGCATAACATCTTCATTTCCATCTAAACTTATTTGAATATCAGCTTCAAGCATTTTAAGCTTTTTAGCAGAATCTTCTGTGATCAATGTGCCATTTGAACTAAAAGATATTGATATGCCTGCTTCATAAAAAGCTTTTCCTATTTCAAACCAATCTTTATTAACAAAAGGTTCTCCTCCTGTAATACAAATACGTTTTAATCCTAATTTTTTAGAATCACGTGCAATTTCCTGATAGTTCTCTAATGATAAAGATCTCGTGTCCTTAGACACTCTAGATGTTTCATCATAGCAATACCGACATCTTAAATTACATTTATTCGTAATATTTAAATACATAAATGTTAAATTTCCTTTTTTTAGGTCATACTTTGAATAAATATCATGATAATCAGAATACATTTTATCCCCTACCTATCTCTTTATCTTATTAATTGTTAACTAAGTTTACAAAATAATACTATTTAGATAGTCTTCAAGTTATGCTTTGCTATTTTGAAAAAATGTCTATCAAATAAGATTACTTATTCACTTTTAATTTGAAATAAGTGCGTAATTTCTCTTTGAGAAATTACGCGCTCGTAAAAATTTTAGTCTGGGCATGAAGCGCCACAAGCTCCAGAAGCTTCACAATGAATCTTTGCACGTTTAATTAGTTTTCCTAATGCTTCTTGATTTGTTTTTAACATTTGTTTCTCACCTCCATAAGATATTTTATAGTAACGTGTATAATCCAAATACTAACTATAAAAGGGTTATATCACGAAACTTGCAAATTAAAGTTAAATATTCTAAACCAAATATAATAATAATTGTTCAATTTCCATTTTTTCCATTATAAAGTTTAGTTGCAGCATAGTAATTAGCTGCTTTTTTGTAAGGTAAGCTTGTAGTCTTCAACTTATAACCATATTTTTCTAGTGAGATAAAAACATCGTAATTACTGCACTTCTAATGCAATTTTGCAATTTATAAAAGTTATGTTGATATTTAAACGTAAATACAAATTGATTCTATCATATAAATAATGGAAAATTTGTAGAAAATTATTTAAAATAGAAATTGTAATATTAATGTAATTTTACTAAATAATCTGAATAATGTAAAAATTTTATAAAATTTAATTTCAGTAGTTATCAAAACTACTATAGAAATAATATGTAAAATAAATGATTTTGTTACTTTGTCCCAAGATGATTTAGTACCAGCTAAGCTATAAGCAGGGACAAAGTAGATTTTAATATAAGAAATTTTTACTTGAACTATAATTTTACAAAACAACAAATCATATAATTGTTGTTTTAAACCTTAAATTATTCTATACTCATAATTAGAGCTATAATAATAAAGCATAAAGCTACCAAACGAGCAAACTTATGGTTTAAGTCATAAAATCCACTTCGTTTTTTTATGTGCTAACAGTTCCAAAAACGAAGATTTTTCGGACTATTTGTAATAACGCTAAAAATATATGAAAAAGGTTGAAAATCAGTTCAAAAACTTATACTAAAAACAGAGTCCTATAACTTGACTTTCTAATTGAGTTATAGGACAATTTTATTATATTTTAAATAATCTGGAGGGAAATTATGAAATAGGATATGCTAGAGTTTCAACTAGAGAGCAAAATCTAGATTTACAAATAGATGCTCTCAAAAGTTCAGTATGCAAAAAAATTTTTACAGATAAAGTTTCAGGAGCTAAAGAAGAAAAACCGGGACTCAAACAAGCTTTTGAGTATGCAAGAAAAGGAGATATTATTGTTGTTTGGAAATTAGATAGATCTGGAAGATCATTAAAACACCTTATTGAAATTATAAATGAATTGAATGAAAAAGAAATAGGCTTCTTAAGCCTTAAAGAAAACCTAGACACAACTAGCTCAACAGGTAAATTAATGTTTCATATTTTTGCTTCTCTAGCTGAATTTGAAAGAGATATCATTAGAGAGAGAACCTTAGCTGGGCTTTCATCCGCAAGAGCTAGGGGAAGAGTTGTATCCATCAGAAATACATACTTTGGCATTTATTCAAGATAATAACGAAATCAATATGACTACAATTGCGCAAAGATTAGGTGTTACAAAAGGTGCTATTTTTAAGATAATACAAAAATTAGAGAAGAAAGAGTTATTAAGTCGGTATAAGAAACTTGAGAATAATAAAAATACATATTTTAAATTAACGAAAAGAGGATTATTGGCATATCAAGGGCATGAGAAATTTCATGAAGATTTTTTTGGTGAACCATCTGAAGAATTTTTAAATTTTATAAATGATAATGAAAGTATTATATTAGACATGTTTGACTTTACAAAACAATATTTGATAAAGTATATAAAAAAAATAGAGACAGAAAAATAACAGGATGGAGAGGGTGGTAATTATGTTAAAAAATAGTATTGACAACATTGCAAAACCATCAAGTGATATTAGTTCCAATATTAGTTTTAGTTCTTAGGAGGTTTTTAAATGCAGACAGTATCTAATCAGTTAATTAAGTTATTAGAACAAAATCCAGAAAAAACATGTTTTGTTTTGAAACATAATCAGATTGTTTTTACCTCTGAGCAAAAAGGAGTAAAACCAATGATGGATTATTATTCAAGTTATGGGTCTTCAACAGAGCCATTAACTGTTGTAGATAGAATTATTGGTAAAGGTGCAATCATACTTGCAATACTCATTGGAGCAGATCAGGTTATAACACCTATTATTAGTCAAGTAGCTCTTGATTTTGCGACTAAATCCAATATAAAAGTAAAATATTGCAAAATAGTTCCGTTTATTATCAATCGAACTAAAGATGGACAATGTCCTATTGAATGTTCTGTTACACATATAAATGATATACATGAAGGTTATGAGGCAATTCGAAAAACATTATTAAAACTTAATACAAACAAGGGGACGGCAGACTGCGTAAAAACAAACAAAATAAACAAACAAGGGGACGGTTCATTTGTTTGCATAAAAAACATATAACTACAATGATAGAAACTTGTCTTTTAATATTTAATATTTTATAATGTTGAGAAGGCGGTGATACACTGTGAGTTTATTTTCTAAACAAGCTTTAAGTCAATTTAGTGAGCTAGATTATGAGATTTATAATTTTATATTAAAAAATAGCGAGAAAATTGCCTACATGACCATTAGAGAAATGGCTAATGAAGCTCATGTTTCAACTACTACTATCACTAGATTTTGTAGAAAATTAAATTGCGATGGATTTTCTGAATTCAAAGTGAGATATAAGTTGGAAGCAGAGAAGAGTAAGAACCACCAAAAAAGATATGATTTTTCAATAGTCCTGGATTTTTTGCAAAGAGCAAATACACAAGCTTTTCAAAATCAGCTCGATAAAATTGCAACAATTATAGCATCAAAGAAACATGTGATATTTTTAGGTGTAGGCAATTCAGGAATAATTGCTGATTATGCTAGTCGCTATTTTTGTAATGTTGGGATTTTTTCTACAGGGGTTAATAATCCAATGTTTCCAATAAACCTTGAAGTTCCAAGTGAAACAATAATAATTACATTATCTGTTGAAGGAGAGATTGAAGCGCTAGTCAATAATTCAGAAATTTTGAAAAGAAGTAAGGCGACTGTAGTTTCTATCACCAACAGTAAGAATAGCACATTAGCAAAAATGACAGATTATAATATTTCATATTATATACAAAGAGAGTTAGCTTATGAGAATTCATGGGGCAAAGTAGATATAACTTCACAAATTCCCGCAATGTATATAATTGAAGCTTTAGCTAAATTAACCATGCTAAAAAAGCAAAGTATAAAAACAACTTCAGAGTGTTAAGAAACTCCTTTAAAAATTATTAAGGGGGTTTTTTGCTGTTTAAAAAACACTTTGTTTTTTAGGTGGAACATGTAACTAAATAATCCTCTTTGTGACTATAAGCGCTATGAATATTCTAATCATTAATAGTTTAAATTATAATGATTATAGAAACGGAGGGATGAATATGAAAAAGAATTTGAAAATAGTAACTATTGGTGGTGGATCAAGTTATACACCAGAATTAATAGAAGGTTTTATAAAAAGAAAAGATGAATTACCAATCAAAGAACTATGGTTAGTAGATATTGAAGCTGGAAGGGAAAAACTAGAAATTGTTGGTGCTTTGGCAAAGAGAATGGTTAAAGCAGCTGGGTTAGATTGGGAAATTAATTTAACATTAGATCGTCGTAAAGCACTAAAGGATGCAGATTTTGTTTCTACTCAATTTAGAGTAGGTTTATTAGATGCTCGCATTAAGGATGAGAGAATACCTCTATCTCATGGAATTATTGGACAAGAAACAAATGGTGCAGGAGGAATGTTTAAAGCCTTTCGTACAATCCCTGTTATATTAGATATTGTGGAAGAAATGAAGGAACTTTGTCCAAAAGCATGGTTAGTTAACTTCACCAATCCATCTGGAATGGTGACGGAAGCAGTTATGCGTTATGGGCATTGGGATAAAGTAGTAGGTTTATGTAATGTGCCTATTATGTGTAGCAAAATTGCAGCAGGAGCTTTAAAAGAAAAAGAAGAAGATTTATTCTTTCGTTTTGGAGGGTTAAATCATTTCCATTGGCATCGTGTGTGGAATAAAATAGGAGAAGAAAAAACTAAAGATGTAATTGAAGTTGCATATACATCACCTGAAAGATTGGCGAAGGCATTAGAAGAAATCAAGAGACCATTAAATCCAAATAATAATGTTGATGAAGGTGTTGAAGAAAAAGCTGGAGTTCAAAATATTCCTAATATTGGTTTTTTACCAGATCAAGTACGTAATCTAGGTATTATTCCATGTATGTATCATAGATACTACTATATTACAGATGATATGTTAAAAGAACAGTTAGAAGCCTTTGAGAAAGGTGAAACTCGTGCAGAAGTAGTAAAACGTACAGAAGCAGAATTATTTGAGCTTTACAAAGATCCTAACTTAAGCATAAAACCACCACAACTTGCAAAACGAGGAGGAGCTTACTATTCTGATGCAGCATGTGAATTAATTACTTCTATATATAATGATAAGCGTAGTCATATGGTAGTAAGTACGAAAAATAATGGTGCTATCTCTGACCTACCAAATGATGTAGTTGTTGAAGTAAGTTCTATCATTACTTCTAATGGACCAGTTCCACTTTCATGGGGTTCCTTTGACGTTTCAAGTAGAGGATTGTTACAACACATGAAAGACATGGAGTTAACCACTATTAAAGCTGCGGTAACAGGAGATTATAGCACTGCGTTACAAGCATTTACAATTAACCCACTTGTTCCAAGTGGTAAAATAGCACAAACAATTTTAGATGAAATGTTGGTTGCACACAAAGAATACTTACCACAATTTGAGGAAAGAATAAAGTTTTTAGAGAGCAAGAGTAATTAATTTTGCAAACAAGGGGACGGTTCATTTGTTTGCATAAAACAACAGATATACTACAAAAAGGATAAAAATGCTGGATGAAAAAATATCCAACATAAACCTTACAGCATACTTATTAAGGCGGTTCTTCAAATCGTCCCCTTGCAACTTTATTCTATTCTTCATGTAAAGATTTTAATCTATTTTCGTCAGTTACAACTTCCTTTTCAAGAGCTTTTTTATTTTTTTATATCTCTGAGAATGTTACTTATACTTATTTCATAAAACTAAGCTAGAATTAGGACCCAAATATAAGTTGCCATTGAGCATACGTGATGTTATATATTACTGTTTCGACGCTTCATAATAAATAGATTTGTCAAGACCACTAAATTAGTTTTTCTTGCCATATAAAATATGTTAATACATATTCAAATCTATTCTGCCTCTATCTTAACACTTATAGGTTCTTGCATGGAAACTTGTATAGGATTGTTATTGTTTATGTATACAGATCTATTATATTCATCAACTGATACGCTACTAATATCAACTTTCATTTCGTATTCAGTAGATATTGATTTCAAATCAACTTCCACTTCATTAGTATTTCTCTTTATATAAGCATTGGTACCTATAAAGTTTACTGCATTTTCTTTTAGCATTTTATTTAACAGTGTCATAAAATTTTCTTTGTTGAATTTCCCATTTTTTACTGAAATACAAATATAATTGTAAGCATCAATATCACAGATTATTCGTTCACCTGTAAAGTAAAAACTATTAACATCATAAATTCCCGGATTATTCTTTTCATCATTTGCAATAACACGCATAACAAAAAACCTCCATTTAAATAAAATATTTTATACAAAGATTCATATCGAATTCAATTGTCTTCCTGTTTGGTCTATTTTTAAAAAGTTCGATATTAATGTCCATATTATACCATGATTTATACAACGATTCTATAAATTACGACAAAAAGTGTGCTAAATAGCACAGGAAAATTATTTTAAAATTAGTATGTCATTAAATTTAAAGTATATCATGAATACTATGTTTTAAATAAATATGAAATATTTTAAAAACAAAACAATTAATATGATTGACTGAAAAAAATTTATTTCAGGAAAAAATATTTGCAATCAGACAAAAAATATTATATTATTATATTGGATAAAAAATTATCTGAAAAAAAATATTTTTCAGAGCAAAGTTTTACACGAAATATATTTGGATTAATGAGTCATGTAAAAAATCTCATCAAAAAAAGCTCCGATTATTTGAGCTTTTTAGAGTTTAATAAAGGATTTAAATATTTAATTTTTCAGTAATAAAAAAGGAGGTTATCATGGGAAAAAGAAGCAAAGAGGAAGTTCTAAAGGGTTATATCAAAACAACAGATTTCTGGGCCGATTTTCTAGGTAAAGAGTATGAAATAGTAATACATGATGTTGAGAGTGTTGAAAAATCAATTATTTATATTAGAAATAATTTTTCAGGAAGAAAAATTGGAGGATCAATTACAGATTTAGGTTTAAGAATATTAAAGGAAAATGAATATACTGATGATGAATATTTTGTAAATTATACAAGCAAAACAATTGATGGAAAGATTATCAGATCGGCAACTTATTTTATTAAGGATGATGATGATAAAATAATAGCCATGATGTGTGTGAATATAGACGTTACAAAAGCAAAGTTTTTTAGTGATTACTTACAAGAATTTCTTATAGGTCAAAAAGTAATACCGAGTTATAATTTGACATCAGTTCCAAATAAGAAGGATATATCTGAAGCTTTGTATGATTCCATCGAAGATGTTGCACACCATATGATAAATGAAGCTCTTTCACATATAGCTGTACCTGTTAATCGAATGACACTTGATGAGAAAAAGGAAATTATTTCTGAGTTAGATAAAAAAGGCTTTTTCCTAATAAAAGGAAGTGTTAAGGTTGTATCTCAGAAATTAGAAGTTTCAGAAACGACAGTTTATAGAAGCATAGGTTCCTATAAGCCTAATGAACTGTAAAGACAGGAAGAGCTAAATTTATATATTTATTAAATATTGAAATTGATATCAATAATTTACAATAGAATCAAGCTTCAATAAAATTTTTCTCAATAAGTAAACAATGATTTGTTTAAAAGGTAGTTGAGAGGAGGTGATGATTTATGTAAAAGATAAGAAACTGATTTTGTCCAAAAGTAGTAGGACCATATTTTTAATCTGCTAAGGTAAGAGATTTCTATTTACATAAGGTCAGATTGTCATTAATCCAGCAATGAAAAGATTGTAGGTGGGTTATAAAAGATTAGATTAGACAAGTAATTGGAAATCTTAAATTTACGTAGTGTAATAGGGTTTACTCTCAACGAAGTAATAAAATTAACAATATTTATAACAGATATAAATAATATTTCTAAAATAAATGAGTTATAAAGTATTTTAAGGAGAGTCAGTCAACTCGCACTTGTGTAGAAAAATAAGTAGATTACCTAAGACGCTTTAAAGGATTAATAAATTATAGTAATTTTTTTGGAGGTAGAAAAATGGAAAAAAAATTAGAAAACAAAGGGTTTGAAACTAAAATAATACATTGTGGTCATAGAGTAGACCCAACTACTAGAGTACTTGCTTCACCAATTTATCAAACTGCAACATTCGGTTTTGATACAGTGAAGCAAAAGGATGAATTTTGGGATGAAAATAATTATATGTATTCTAGAGAAGGCAACCCAAATTTAATTGAATTAGAGAAAAAGCTTGCTATTATTGAAGGTGGAGAAAGTACATTAACAGCTGCTTCAGGAATGGGAGCAATTTGCTCAACTCTTTTAACTCTTTTGAAGTCTGGAGATCATATAATATGTTCTGAAGGAGTGTTTTTCCATACTGACATTTTAATGAAAGAGTTACTCGTGAAGATTGGTGTGGATGTAACTTTTATTGATGCTACAGATCCAGGTAATGTTGAAAAAAGCATAAAAGAAAACACAAAACTAGTTTACTTTGAAACACCATTAAATCCTTCACTGGATTTAGTAGATATTGAAGCTGTTTCTAAAATTCTTAATGGAAAAGATATTTTATTAGTGGTAGATAGTACCTTTGCACCAGCTCCAATACAACAAGCATTAAAGCTTGGAGCAGACCTTGTTGTTCATAGTCTTACTAAATATATAAATGGTCATGGAGATACATTAGGTGGTGCAGTAATTGGTTCTAAAGAGTTAATTGATAAAATTAAAGATCCAGGTATGACTTGTTTCACTGGTGCTTCATTACCTCCTTTTAATGCATGGCTTATTATGAGAGGCATGATGACTCTAGATATGAGAGTAAGAAAACATTGTGATAGTGCTCTAAAAATTGCTACTTTCTTAGAAGGACATCCAAAGGTAAAAAATGTTATATATCCAGCATTAGAATCTCATCCACAACATGAATTGTTCAAAAAACAAATGAATGGATTGGGTGGAGGAATTGTATCCTTCAATATAAAAGATGGCTTAAATGGTTTGTCACAACATGAGGCTAGCTATAAAGTATTAAACAATTTGGAAATATGCACTATTGGTACTAGTTTGGGTGAAGCTCATACTTTAATTCAAGTAGAAAAAAGTGGATTGACAAGAATAGCAGTTGGTCTTGAAAGAGCTGAAGATTTAATAGAAGATCTTAAAAAAGCTTTAGATCAAATTTAAACAATTAATATCAAAAAAAGGTTGAATATGATCAGTATGTTAAAAATCTAATGGCATAGCAAATGTCAGAAGTTAAAGATAGAGAATGGAGATTGAAGATTGAGCTATAAACCTAAGAAGAAATTAACTATTGAAGAATTCTTAAAACCGCAAGCGTGGTTTAAAAATTTATTCAAAAAAAATGTACATCTGATTAAAGGAATCCAAAAAAAAGCGAATAAAAGATGGGAAAAACCTCTAATCAGATGCAATGTAAAATAAATACTATATGTTGATTGAGTCTGTAAATAATTTTAGGTCAGAGCAAAATTATTTACTGGCTCATACAATAAAAGTGTTGCCATGGTATTATATGCAAAAAATACATTAATATCCATGATTATTTTAACATACTAATTTTTCAAAGTCAAATGTTAAGATGATTTTTATAGAACAAAAATTATTTTTGGTTGGACACAAAGAAAGCTTCAACATAATTGAAACTAGGTTATTAAAGTGACATTATTGTTTACTTAATGACAAAATATAAAAAAGGAGAGAAAATTAATGGAAAATTTCGGAATGTTATCTTTACTTCCCCCAATTGTTGCAATAGCACTTTGTATTATTACTAGACAAGTAATAATATCATTATCAATTGGTGCTTTTGTTGGCATTATTGTTTTAGTTGGAGGAAACCCGATAATAGCCTTTGCAAATATAATAACTACTATAAGCGATACTGTGGGTAATAGCTGGAATGCCAGCATCTTGTTATTTACATTTTTATTGGGAGGATATATTGCTCTTTTAGGTAAATCTGGCGGCATGCAAGCGATAGCTCGTAGCGCTGTTAAGTTTATTACTTCACGTAGTCGTGGAACAATAGTAACTTGTTTATTTAGCTCTTTGTTGTTTTTTAGCGATTATACAAGTATGATTCTAACTGGCGTGGTAATGCGTCCAATTACTGATAGATTAAGAATATCTAGAGAAAAATTGAGCTATATTGTTGCTGGTTGTGGAACTGGAATTACTGCTCTATCACCTATTTCTGGATGGACCGCTTATCAGGTAGCAATTGTTGGTACCGCCGTTACTGCAGTTGGAATGAATGAAGGTGCATATACGTTATTTGTTAAATCTATTCCTTATCGTTTTTATGGTCTTTTCAGTGTTGCTTTCATATACTTTATTTGTATGCAGAATCGTGACTTTGGCAAAATGTATGAAGCTGAAAAACGTGCTATCACTACTGGACATACATTTCGACCAGATTCTACTCCAATGGGTGGTATAGATGATAAAGAATATTGTGCTCCAGAAGGTGCAACTCTGCGTGCTATAAATTTCTTTGTTCCAATGATTACTATGTTTGTAATTATGTTCATCGGGTTCTTTATTACTGGTGGCGGTATGGAAAAAATGGCTGCCGATGGTTTGCTTTCAGTTTTTGCTTCTGCTAGTACTCTTTGGATGATGACTGTTGGCGTACTTGCTGCTACTATTGTTCTTGCTATTATGATGCTTGTTCAAAAAATGATGACTTTTTCTGAAATAAATGATACTTGGATTGGCGGCATGAAGTCTCTCGTATTCACAATTGTATTCATGGTTTTAGCTTGGACACTTGCTAATGTTTGTAAGTCCTTGGGCACTGCTAATTATATTGTTACAGCATTAGTTGAGTCCAATTTCCCTGGTTGGGCTTTACCAACAGTCGTATTTGTTATTTCTGGCCTTATGGGTTTTGCTACTGGTTCATCTTGGGGAACAATGGCTTTGGTTATGCCATTAGCTATACCAGCTGCCACAGGTCTTGGAGCTCCAGTACTTGCGACAATAGGTGCAGTTTTCACTGCTTCTACCATGGGTGATCATATTTCACCTATTTCAGAGTCACTTGTTCTTTCATCTATGGCTTCTGGTGTCGATCATATGGACCATTGTATGACTCAGTTACCATATGCTTTGACCGCCGCTGGGGTTTCCATCATCTTTGGTTGTATACCTGCAGGATTGGGTGTACCAAGTTGGATTAGTATTACTGCTGGTTTAGTTGTTTGTTGGTTAATTATCCGCTTTGTGGGTAAAAGGACTGATGACGCTGCTTTTGGCGTACAACCTGTATCGGTGGAATAAATAGCGTAATATATAACTGACATTATTTTCTTGGTAGTAATAGTCTCTTAGACTATTACTACCATTTAATATCTCAAAAAATGAGAGAACGGTTAATGTTTTTTGTAAATGTCATATTATATACAATAAGGGTGAAAATATTAAATTGAAAAATACCAACACAAAACCTTCTGTTTAGTTGCTTAGTTAATAAGTAGAGACTTGAGAGGTTACTCTAAACCGTTCCCTAGCAATGCAATGTATGAGTATATGAAAAATTAGATTATCGTTTTTTTATTCTCAGATATAAACAAATAGCAAGGATATGATGATTTATAAAAAACTATGACTGTATATATTTCTGGATAAGTCTTACAGCTTTACTCTGATTTATTTTTAATGCTTCTGCAAGTTTTCTTGATGAAGGATTGTTTTTATATTTGGAGATAATTAATTGTCGTTCGAAGTTTTCCATTATATCTTTATGCGACAAGTTTTCTGTATCAATTTCTATTTCATCAGAACTTGGTCCAAAATTATAGATTCCTTTTGGAAGATCTTCTTCAGTAATTAGTACATTCCGTGTCATTATTACAAGTCGTTCAATTACGTGTCTTAGCTGACGGACATTGCCTGGCCATGAGTATTGGGATAATAGTTCTAAAGCTTCATTGGATAATTCATGAGTTACGTTGTAAATTTTGCAAAACTCATTTAGGAAAAAGTAGGTAAGTGCAGAAATATCTTCTTTTCTTTCTCTAAGGGGTGGCACTGTCATTTCTATTACACTGAGTCTAAAATATAAATCTTGTCTGAATCTATTTTGCTTAACCATTAAAGATAAATTTTTGTTGGTAGCTGTAATTATTTTTACATCCACTTTAATTGGTGTATTCCCCCCTATTGGAAGTATTTCTCCCTCCTGTAAAAAATGAAGCAACTTTACCTGTACTCCTTGGCTGATTTCTCCAATTTCATCAAGAAATAAGGTTCCACCATCAGCCGTTTTTATCAATCCCTCTTTTCCAGTAGCATTTGCACCTGTAAATGCACCTTTTACATATCCAAATAACTCACTTTCAATTAGTGTTTCAGGGATGGCAGCGCAATTAATTGCAACAAATTTCTTATCGCTTCTATCACTTCTTTCATGCATGTATTTTGCTAACATAGATTTTCCAACACCTGTTTCTCCGTACAGAATACATGGTGCTTTTACATTGCTAATACGATTGATATCTGCATTAAGAATTTTCATTTTTTTACTTGCACAAATGATTCCCTCAGTATTTATTGCATCATCAAGGTTTTTGATAAATTGTCCAGTTGTGTTGTATAAATTGTTTTCATTTATATCATCTCTTACATTCATTACAACGAATTCTATTTCGCCATTCTTATCAAAAATAGGAACAGCTATAGTAGTAATAGTGACGCCGATTTGTGTAATTGATTTCGATGTGTAAATCTGTTTCTCTTTGTATACTGCTGGCAATACAGCAGGTTCTTTCCAATATCTTGGCATAATATCATAAAAGTTTTTTCCAATAAATTCACTTGATTTTCCACCGTAGTGACGCTGGCAAGCTTTATTGATATATAAAATATTGTAATTGTTATCATAGACTAAAAATTCATCATACATATTATCAAGTATCCTGAAAATGTCGCTTTTATTCATAGTTAACCTCCATACATTGATATTTAAATTACACACTGAAACTTTGCATTAAATAAAATGTTTATGAACTTTGAAATGCAATAATATTTGACAAAAAAAGCATGTAACCTTCACTTTTGATAAAATTGAATCACCACAAAACAACCAAAATGATAATAATATAAAAAATTCAATCAGAAGGTTTTCTAATAATAATTATTATTATTCATTATTAAAAACTTATAATGCTTATAAGTCCAAAGATTATCCTGTAATTCATTTTTCCCTTATTTTTTAGTATGGTATTTAGTAATGGTTCTATGTATATGAACACTACTAATAAACAACTTGATGACTTTTTCAATACATTTCTATCAGCATTACCTAACCACCTGCAAAAAATGCTTATTTGCTAGTGTCTGAATTAAAAAAATATGGTGATTATCAATTGTCAAATATCGAATTTTCAATAATTAATATTTTATGTGCGAAGTTTCATTACACATATATCTCATTTTTGAGTCATTTCAAAAATGATTCGCTTCACTTTATTAAAAAAAATTATTTTGATGCAAAAAAGATTCGATATGCTGAATTATTAATGATTCGACTTCATAAAAATATTATCAATTGATAGAATTTTTGTCAATAACAATATTATTTTTATATTAATTTTGGTAAAACTATGTATTTTTATGTTGTAACAACTGTAATCTATAAGTTGGTACGATAATTGCTTTTATTATTAGTTGGTTAACCAAATAATAAATTAAGGAGATTCTGATATGAAAATAGCAAAAATTGAAGTATTCGCACTTAGGGTTCCTCCTAAAGATGGAAATGTAGAAGTTGAATGGGGAATGGATTGTTCATTGGTAAAGATAACAACAGATAATGGGATAGTTGGATGGGGGGAAACAGACTCAAATCCAGCAATTATCAAGACGATTTTTGATATGCCCACATCACACTATCTGTCATACAGCTTGAAAGATCTGTTAATAGGTGAAAATCCTCTGGATATTGAAAGACTTTGGAATAAGATGTATCTAAAAACTTTACATTATGGACGTTCAGGTGTAGGGATACATGCGATAAGCGCAGTAGATATAGCTTTATGGGATATTGCAGGAAAATACTATAATGTTCCAGTGTATCAGCTTCTTGGAGGAAAGTACAGGGACAAGATTAAGACCTATGGAACCTTTATTCCTTACGAGGATTTAGATAAGACAGTGGAAACTGCAAAACGTTCTCTTATAGATGGTGGGTTCGACACATTGAAATTTGGAGGCACACCATTTGGATTAGAAGAGAAATATGATATTGAAAGTGTAAGAAGATTACGTGAAGCATTAGGTGAAGATGTTGGTTTAGCAGTTGATGTGTCCAAACTTTGGCCTGATTATGGAACTGCACTTTCAAGAATGAAAAAATTGGAGCAATACAATCTAGCATGGGTTGAAGAACCTTGTTTAGCAACAGATTATGAATCCTATAGAAGGCTTGCATCACAGGTAAAGACTAAAATCTCAGGAGGAGAAGCATTGACAACAGTACGTGAATTCAACGATTTTATGAGAATAGCACGTCCTGCAATTGTGCAGCCAGATGTAACAAACTGTGGTGGTATTACTGAGATGAAGAGAATCAATATGCTTGCTGAACTTAATTCATGTAAGTTAATTCCACATAACTATGGATCAGGGGTACTACTTTCAGCTACAATGCATTGCCTTGCATCATTCCAGCATGGAGATACTATGGAGTATTCAAACAGTCTAAGTCCATTCTTCCGAGATCTTGACAGAAATCTAGTTCGTTCGGTTAATGGTTATGTAACTGTTCCTGATAGACCAGGTCTTGGTGTTGATATTGATGAAGATGTAATCAAAGAGTATTCATTTACCTGGGAGTAAATACTATCTACAATTGGAGAGGAGAATTACTTATGGACAAAAACAAAAAGATGTCAAACAGAAGTAATATAGAATGGATAACCCTGATAGTTGGATCGGCAGTTTTACTCACCATAGGTGCCCTAATGGCAATATTTCCTGAACAAGGGGTGTCCCTTTCAAAGAAGATGTTTAGCATTTTAACACATGAAATGGGATGGATCTATCTTTGGATAGGTATGATAACACTTGGTTCTGTAATATATTTTATAACTTCTAAATACGGAAGAATTTATCTTGGAGACAATAAACCTACATTTAAAAAGTCAAGCATACTTTTCATGACAATTGCTGCTGGGTTTGGTTCTGCAACAATGTACTGGTTATTCATGGAAAGTATTAGTTACTACATTGGACCACCTCCGGGATATGCTGCCTTGTCAGCTGAAGCTGGAGAAATAGCTATTACGGCTTCTTTCTTCCATTGGGGATTTGTGCCTTGGTCTTCATATCTTGTATGTGCAGTACTTGTAATGTACGCATTCTATATCAAAGGCAAGAAATCATTCAAATTTAGCGATATACTAAATGACGCTCTTGATAATCGTGTTCCTGTTATAGTTAGAAAGCTCATCGATATTATCTTTGTTGTAGTTACAATGGGAGGACTAAGTGTTACCCTCGGATTATCAATACCAATGATCTCTTCAATAATTTCTGACCTTACAGGATTAACTCGTTCATTCGCTATGGATATGTCTGTTATAGCAGCAATAGCTGTAGTATTTATTGCAAGTTCTTTTGTAGGTCTTGAAAAAGGTATGTCACGTATTAGTAGCTTAAATGTATATGCCTGTATAGCATTTTTATTAGTAGTATTTTTAGCAGAGAATAAGGTTTTTGCACTTAACTATTTTACAAACGGTGTTGGAAAATACATCACGGAATTTTTCAGTTTTGGTTTTAATACAGATCCAATTAACCACGGAGGATTTCCTCAGGGATGGACAATATTCTATTTGGCATACTGGTTTACGTTTGCACCTTTTACAGGAATCTTTATTGCAAAAATAGCAAAAGGTCATCGTTTAAAAGATATCCTTTTACTAACAATGCTTGGTGGTGGATGTGGAAGTATGCTGATGTTCATGATAACAAGTTCTTATTCAATGAATCTTGAACTTACAGGGAAACTAAAATGTGTTGAACTAATGCAGACTACAGATGCAAACAACCTAATAGTACAGGTACTAAGAACACTTCCAATGGCTCCAGTAATGATGACTCTATTTGCAGTAGTTGCAATACTATTTATGGCAACATCACTTGATGGTTCAGCATTTACCCTTGCAGGTGTGACACAGAAGAAACTAGATAAGAACGGCAATCCAAGTACAAAACTAAAAATGTACTGGTGTGTAGCTTTAGTAGTATTCCCTATTATCCTTACCTATGCAAAAGCAGACCTAAATGCAATAAAAAGTATAGCATATGTTGTATCATTCCCAATGGTACTGGTTATCTTAATTTCACTATACGGTACAATAAAGGGTATGAACAAAGTATTTGGTGATATGACAACAAAAGAAATAGATGAATATAATAAAAAGCTTATAAATTCATAATTAATATTATGTGAAGGTGATAATATGATTTTTATAAATGAAGAAATAGAATCAAAAGAAGTGTACAAAGGACTAAGCAGAAAAATATTATCATACGGTGGCAACCTAATGGTAGTAGAATGTCACGCAGAAAAAGGAGTCAAAGTACCAATACATTCTCATATACATGAACAATGCGGATATATCATATCCGGAAAGTTTCAGGGAATAATAGATAATGAAAAAACAACCTTGACCTCAGGAGATAGCTACTACGTGAAGCCAAATCAAGAACATGGACTAGTCTGCTTAGAAGAAGGATCATTTCTCGATATATTTACTCCACAGAGGGAAGATTTTAAATAGTATGATACACAAAAAAATTGGTAATGTAATTTAATCTGTGGTGTTTTGCTTATTATAAATAATTTTGTTAGCATAAAGTTATTGTAGAAAAAAATAAAAAAAGAAAGCACCCTTTTGTGATAATAGTTTTGCAAAAACAAATTTAACAAAAGGATCGTGCTTTCTTATTTTTGATATATGCAGATAATCGAAACGTGTATTTATCAAGTAGGAGCTTTTATGTTTCAGCTATGAAAAAGATTTCTAAATTGTTACCTTATAGCTCTTGCATGGGAACAAGATAATGGTTGTGAAGGTCAGCAATCCAAGAGAATGTTTTTTATTAGTGTTTTTACCATTAATAGCTTTAACGTACTCTGGATTAATAAGGGTAATATAACAAGAATCTTAGATAATATTAAAAACAGGAACTTGATATTTGACAGTATATTTCATATAAACGTGTTAATTTTATGCGAAAAAAAGTATATTTCATAATTATTTGTGCTTTTAGAACAGCTGAAAGGATTGAGTTAAAATGAATATAAAAGAAGTTAGGGAAAATGCGAGAAAAGTTCTTAATGGTTATTGTAAAGTTTGCAGGAACTGTGATGGGGTAGCTTGTGCAGGAGAAATTCCAGGCATTGGTGGAAAAGGTACAGGCAGTTCATTTAAAGCAAATTATACATCACTAGCTAATATTAAATTAAATATGAGAACACTATATAAAGGGAAAACACCAAATTCAAAAGCTGTTATTTTTGGGAAGGAAATGGATATGCCAGTTTTTGCGGCACCTGTAACAGGAGTAAGT
Source organism: Abyssisolibacter fermentans (assembly GCF_001559865.1). NCBI lineage: Bacteria > Bacillati > Bacillota > Clostridia > Eubacteriales > Clostridiaceae > Abyssisolibacter > Abyssisolibacter fermentans. The sequence goes on along the minus strand of NZ_LOHE01000038.1, from coordinate 86,527 downwards.
ATAAATAACGGTAAAGTTTTTAAAGGTGATGAGTATATAAAGTGGATTGTTGAGGGATGTTTAAATAAAAGAATTTATCCAACGATTGGTGATACACCTAAGGAAGAATTTCTTTTATCAAATTTGAATAAATTGAAAAAGTATGGTGGAGAAGGTATAGCTTTTATAAAACCTTGGGATAACGAAAATATAATAAAAAAAATTAAACTTGTTGAAGAAGCAGGATGCTTTGCAGTTGGTGTAGATGTAGATGCTTGTGGTTTGAGGACTATAGCTTTACATGTAAATAGCGTATCACCAAAATCAACAGACGATTTAAAAGAAATAATAAAAAGCACAAAATTACCTTTTATTATAAAAGGAGTAATGACAGTTGACGAGGCTAAACTTGCTGTAGAGGTTGGTGCGAGTGGAATTGTAGTATCGAATCATGGTGGTAGGGTATTAGACTTTACTCCAGGCACTGCTGATGTACTTAAATTGATAGCAGATGAAGTTAAAGGTAAAATCACTATTTTTGTTGATGGAGGAGTAAGGACAGGTGTGGATGTTCTTAAAATGATAAGTCTTGGTGCAGATGCTGTATTTATTGGGAGACCGTTTATTGTTGCTTCTTTTGGTGGAGAAACTGAAGGAGTAAAAACTTATATACAACAAATAAAAGAAGAACTTTTATCAACTATGACGCTTACTGGATGCAATAGTATAAAAGATATAAATCATAGTATAATCAGCAGATAATATCAAATTACTTAAATTTATTTCATACACACCAGATAAACTGTTAATTTTTTTATCTATAATAAGGATAGATATATTAAGTAGAAGGTTCAAATGTTTGCTATATTTTATATATAGTATAATAAATAGTGAAAGATAAAAAACTGAAAGAATAACAAGGTTCAAGGTTATTAAGGTATTAAAATACTAAAAACGTATGAACCGTCTGAAACTGCTGAAAAACACTTCCTATAATATGTAAATTAGAAAATAGAAAATAACTATTTCTATAAATGTCGGATTATATATTATGGAGGTGTTTTTTCTATGATTAAATATATATAATAAAATACCAGAAAATTATTATTGAAACTAAATCAAAAGGGACGGTTCATTTTGACCAGAATAAAAAGGAATGATATACTAAGAGTAGGAGGTGATAAAGTGCCTAGAAAAGCGAGGATAAAAAGTGAAACAGGGTATTATCATATAATAACAAGAGGAAATAATAAGAACTACATATTTAAAGATGAAACAGATAAAGAGTTGATAAAAGAAGAAATAAAGAAGCAAGAAATTGAAAAAAGTATAGAAATAGCAGCATGGTGTATAATGGACAATCATATCCATTTAGTTATAAAGGGAGAACTAGAAGATATTACAACAGCCATGAAGAAGATAAATGTAAAGTATGCAATGAAATATAATGTAAAATATGAGAGATCAGGACATGTATTTCAAGATAGATATATGAGCAAACCGATAGAAACAGATGAATATTTGATATGTGTACTGAGATATGTTCATATGAACCCAGTGAAAGCAAATATAGTAAAAAAGGCAGAAGATTATAGATGGAGCAGCTATAGAGAATATAGTGAGATGAATAAAGAGAAAAGTGGTATGGAAAAGTTTGTTCTGTCATATTTTGATATGGATATAGAAAGCTTTAAGAAATTTCACCAAGAAGAAGATGAAAGAGAATACTTAGAGATAAAAGAAGATAAAGAGAAGTACAGGCTAGATAAAGCACAAAGAATAATAAATAGATGTTGTGAAAAATATGGAGTAAACACATCAAGAGATGTTATTGAAAATAGAGAAATATTTAAGGAATTAATAATAGAATTAAAAGAAAGAAGTGGGTTATCAATAAGAAAGATTAGCAAATTACTAGAGGTATCGTATGGTACAATACAAGCTACTAAAAGAAAGTGCTTTAACGAAAGCATTGGTCAAAAAGAACGTCCCCTACGATATGAAGGAGATATGAATGAGTAAAGAAAAAATAAAAAGCTTTCTAGAAAGTCAGTGTGTTTTGATAATAGCTATATTGTTAGCAGTTATAACATCTTTTTTTTCAACTCCTAGCTGGGATTATTTAAATTTTAAAGTACTTGTTTTATTGTTTAATTTGATGATAGTGGTTGCTGCATTAAATAAATGTAAGGTTTTAGACAAGACGGCAATTACTTTGTTGCAAAAGTGTACAACTTACAAAAAAGTTAGTTTTGCTTTAGTCTTTATTACATTTGTAGCAGCTATGTTTGTCACAAATGATGTAGCTTTAATTACATTTATTCCTTTTACAATTATAGTAGGTAAGAAAGCAAATATAAAAATATTAAATGTAGTGATATTCCAAACATTAGCAGTAAATATTGGAAGTTCATTTACTCCTATGGGAAATCCACAGAATCTGTTCATTTATTCACATTATAATATGGTACCATCAGAATTTTTAAAAATTACATTACCTATGGTATTAGTAGGTGCTATTTTTTTGTGGATTTTAATATTAAAAGAAAAAGACAATCAGTTAGATTTTAAAGTACAGGATATTGTTTTAGTAGATAAGTATAAAATATTCATAACTATAATATTGTTTGCAATAATTATTCTATCTGTTTTTAACATAGTAGATTATAAGATTATTTTTGCCTTAACAGTGCTTATTATCTTGATAATGGACAGAAAATTATTTTTGAAAGTAGATTATTCATTATTGATCATTTTTATAGGGTTCTTTGTTTTTATAGGAAATATTTCGCAAATAGAGATGGTAAAGGAATTTATTGAAAAGATATTTAATAGTAGTGCTAATACTTATTTTGGATCGATATTAATCAGTCAAATTATAAGCAATGTACCTGCCACAGTACTTATATCTGGTTTTACTGAATATTCGAAGGAACTACTTTTGGCTGTTAACATAGGAGGGATGGGAACATTAATAGCTTCATTAGCTAGTTTGATATCTTATAAGCTATACGTAAGAGAATATAAAGAAGAAAGTAATAAATTTTTACAAGTATTCACAATATATAATTTAATAGGATTAATATTATTTGTTCCTATAATATATGTTACAATGGTTAAATAATAAGTGAGTTGAATTAAATTTAGTTTTGTTCTTATTATATATAATAATGTTTTATCTTGTCATTGTAAAATATGTATAGATATATCCAGACAATGAATATACCCTCTTTGTCTGCAGTATAAGGGAAGGTGAAAATATGAAGAATGAGCGAATAAAAGTAAAATGTGTTGGAATGGACGAAGAAGGAAAAGGAATTGTAAAAATAAATGGTAGAGAAATTCATGTTCCTTATTTAATTGAAGGAGAAACTGCCATTGTTGAAGTGTTTAAGAAAAGAAAGTTTACAAACGCCAAGGTAATCCGTATTGTTGAAAAGTCAAAAAAAAGAGTTATGCCTGAGTGTCAGTATTATAATAAGTGTGGAGGTTGTCAATTACAGCATATGTCATATCAGGGGCAACTAGAATTTAAACAGGACGTTATTGAGAAGCTGATGATACATTATCGTAGTGTTAATAAAATATTGGGTATGAAGGATCCATATTTTTATCGAAATAAAATACATTCAACATTATCTTATGATAAAAAAGGGATGGTTATATCAGGAATTTATGAAGGAAATACACATAAAGTAACTCCTATAGAGCAGTGTATTATTCAAGATAGACGTGCTGATGAGATTATCGCATCTATACGTAAAATTATGAAAACTTATAAAATGAAACCATATAATGAAGATACAGGTGAGGGTTTTTTGCGTCATATTTTAGTAAAAACAGGGTTCGTTAGTAATGAAATTATGGTTGTGCTTGTAGTGTCATCGAAAATTTTTATTGGCAAGAAGAATTTCATTAAAATATTGTTGAAAAAACATCCTGAGATTAAGACTATCGTTATGAATGTTAATAATCGCAAAACCAGTGCTGTACTTGGAAATAGAGAGATGGTACTGTATGGGAAAGGATATATTGAAGATACTTTATGCGGATGTGTATTTCAGATTTCACCTAAATCTTTTTATCAGATTAACCCTATACAAACTGAAGTATTATATAATAAAGCAATTGATATGGCAAAATTGAATAAAAATGAAGTGGTTCTTGATGCGTATTGTGGGATTGGTACTATTTCACTGATTGTCAGCAGTAAAGTGAAAAATGTGGTAGGTGTAGAATTGAATAAAGATGCAGTGAAAGATGCAATAAACAATGCAAAGCGAAATAATATCAGAAATACTTATTTTTATAATGATGATGCTGGTGATTTTATGATAAGTCTTGCAAAGGAAAAGAAAGAAATTGATACGGTATTTATGGATCCACCCCGTAGTGGTAGTGATGAAAAATTTTTATCATCCATTATTAAACTTGCACCAAAAAAATTAATCTATATATCTTGCAATCCTGTAACACAAGAGCGAGATCTAAGATATTTAACGAAACATGGTTATATAGTAAAAGAGATACAACCTGTTGACATGTTTCCGCAGACATATCATGTGGAGACGATAGTAGGACTACGTCGCAAAGATACCTTGTAATCCTTGAATTCATGCACTTTACGAACCGTACCATAAATAGGTACGGGTTTTTAACCCTCTAGTATATCACCAAGGTTTCATTGAATAGATGATGTAATAGTAGAGAATGAAGGATTTTATACAATACTACCCAATGGAGAAGTGAAAAAGGAGTATAGTGTAAATGGTGATGTAACTGTAATAATAACAGAAATTAAGAGAATATTGCCTAAACTTACTACATTTAGTGCTGATGAATATCTTGCATCATAACAACCAACAGAATTGTTTTGCATATTTAACAAAAATTCACTATGATAGAATATATAATATAAATTTATTGAGGAGGTACAGGAATGAACAAATATGAATTCAGAACAATTACTGTTGATGATATACCTGCAATGTCTGAGTTGTTAATATGCAGGCAAAACCTTGAGAGTAAGACATTTCCATCCCTGAAAAACAGTTGTCTTAATGCAAAATATATCACGGATTTACTTGAGAATTTGTTTGTTAATAGCAAAGTGATTGGAACTGGAGCGTTTGCTAATGATGAACTAGTAGGTTATATATTTGGTGAGATGAAAATTGACAATTTAAGGGGTAGAGGTAGACATATATGGGTGCCTTATGAGGGTATAGCAATCAGAATGGATCAATCTTCTGAGATTATAAGGGAGCTCTATACAAAAGTTTCTGTTGTATGGCTTGAACAAGGCTGCTTCAGCCACCATACAGTAATACCTCTTGGAAATCAGATGTACTTTGAAGCCTTTCAACGATTAAGCTTTTTTATTGATCATGTATATGGGATAATGAATATGGAGGATTACAAGCCTTTTGAAAGTTTATCTGATGCAGAGATTAGATTTGCTAACAAAAATGATAGTGAAATAATGGGTAATATGTCCAGTATAATCTTCTCATCTCTAAATTCAGCACCTGCATTTTTACCTGTAATACCTGAAATTGTAATGAAAATAAATGCTGGGTATAAAAGTTTAGTAGAGGATAATGATTCAACGATTCTTATTGCGGAAAAGGATACTAAGGAATTAGGATTTCAAGTATATGAGCCTATTACTCCAGATTTGATGGCACCTGATGATGGTGTTGAGCTACATATTGCGGGCACTTACTATTCCCAAAGGGGAAGAGGTGTTGGTAAAAAGTTAATGAATGAAGGCTTCAGGATTATGAAGGAAAAGGGGTATAATAGCATAATATCAGATTGGAAAATAACCAACCTTTCTGCTTCAACCTTTTGGCCTAAGTGCGGATTTAAGCCAATAGCTTACAGAATGGTTAGATCTATTGACAATAATATAGCATGGGCAAACTTTAACAACCCAAGTATTAAGCTATTGTAGCAATTTTTGTTAGTTAACTGTGTGTTGAATCATACATTTCGGATTAATATGTTTTGCTTACAAAATAAAGATATTGTTTCAGAGTTCGTGAAAACAGTTGAGAAAACTATTAACAATACTAATGATGCTAAAGAATTAAAAAGAGTTAAAAGAGAAATTTCTTCTTGTGAAAAAAAGATAGTGGATATGAGAATAGATGAATTAATTGATAAAGGTACTTATGTAATTAAATTCACAGAGCTTTCTACAGCATTAGAAAAGCTTAAGGCTGAAAAAGTTGATTTGGAAGCTTCTAATGAAAAAAATGTTGATATTAAAAAAAGACTAAATAGTTTTAGAAAAGTATTTGATAATAATAAACCAATTAAGGAATTTGACAGAGTAGTTTTTGAAAGTGCAGTTAATAAAATCATATTAGGTGGAACTGATGAAGAAGGTAATACAGATCTATATGTTAACTTTCATATTTAATTCAGGTATGAGTCATTCATTACAATGTAAAGATGTGGTAGAATTAAATAAAGATAAAAATGACAAAAAAGTATGGTCCTATTCCCAACACCCCTCATGTGGAGATGATAGTTAGATTATTGTTGGAATAATCACAACTAATCATGTATTGAATAGTAGAATGATGTATTTGTCAACAATGCGTAAATGGTTTTTATATATGTTTACAAGGTGATATATCTAATACATCATCAAAGCGGCTGATTGTTTCTTGCATATTTTCTGTTAAGTGGGAGTAAGTCAAAGATAGACTCCTGGATATATAAGAATTCTATTTAGATGAAGACGGATTAGATATGCAGGATATAGAAAAACAAATAGAAGAAAAATTATAGACTAGCGCCCGCTAGTCTTTTTAATGCAAAATATGTAATTAGGCTCAAGCTCATATAGTTTAAATGGGTTTAAGCCTAACAAAATTTTAAGTACTTAGTATATAATTACGCAAAATATTCAGCATGAGAGACGTTTTTGTAATCTTCACTACTTCTACAATCACAAGATACGCATGCTTCCCAAAACGTAATGATAGTGCTTGTACTAACTTTCTTTTTAAGTTTTTTCATAATAATCCTCCTTTCTCATGAAAATTCAAGTAATTTCATTTAGCTATATATTAGATGATTTTAAATATAAATATGTTCCAACTATTTTTCTAATGAAAACTAAATAAAGTCAAATACTACGAATATTTTGCCCAGGAACCTTATTAATCAATTAAAGTATTAAAAACACATTCATTCGACACATTCAACAAAATATCAAGGCAAACTTTTCTATTCAAAACAGAATGTTTAAAATATTCAATAGTAAATTATGGAACTATCGATTATCCTAATGACACCATCATATGTCATCAAAGGTATTTGTCTAAAACAATGGTTTGAAGAATTAGAAGTCAAAGTAAACAAGGGGTTGGTTCATTTTGATTACGGACATGTATAAATTTGTATTAGGTAATTTAAATTGACAAAACTGATTTTAAAAGTATATAATAATATAAATTAAACCGTTGAATAAGAGTAGTAAACATAAGAATTTGAATTTAAAGAGAGCTATTGATGGTGAAAATATAGCATTTCAATCTATGTTGAATGGACTTATGAGGGCAACTCGAAAGCTTTGCAAGTAGGTGTTGACGGAAATCCTAACCGTTATGATGGAAGCGTATGTTAGTACGTGTAATTTTAATTTTGGGTGGCTAAACAGAACAATAAACTTCTGTCCTTTTTGGGATAGGGGTTTTTTATTTTAAGGAGATGGTTTTATGGAAGATGGTTGGTGGTATTTATTATAAAATAATATTTTAAGGAGATGTTTAAAATGATGAAACGAATTTTAACAGGCGATAGAACAACTGGCAGACTACATTTAGGACATTATGTAGGCAGTCTTCAAAACAGAGTTAAGTTACAAAATGAATATGATACTTTTATTATATTAGCAGATATTCAGGCATTGACAACTCATTTTCAACGACCTGAGTTAATAAATGAAAGTATTTATGATGTTGCAATTGATAATTTATCAGTGGGGCTAGATCCTAACAATATAACTATGTTTTTACAATCTAAAATAAGTGCAATTGCAGAATTAACTGTATTCTATTCAATGCTTGTTTCTGTAAATTCATTACGTCATAACCCAACTATTAAAACAGAAGCTAAACAATATGGATATGATGACTTAAGTTATGGTTTTTTAGGTTATCCTGTTAGCCAAACAGCTGACATAACTTTTTGTAATGCGGATTTAGTTCCAGTTGGTGACGACCAACTTCCACACATAGAGCAATCAAGAAAAATTGCAAGACGATTTAATAATTTATATGGTAGGGGGCAGGTAGTTATTAAAGAACCACAAGCATTAATTAGTAATACACCAAGACTTATTGGATTAGATGGAAATTCTAAAATGGGTAAGAGTCTTGGTAACGCAATATATTTAGCAGATACTATTGAAGATGTTAATGCGAAAGTAAAATCAGCAGTAACAGATAGAAATAGGATAAGTATAAAAGATAAAGGGAATCCAGATATATGTACAGTTAGCAAATATCATGAAGCATTTAATCATAGTGAATATGAAAATATTTGTGAAATGTGTAAAAATGCAAATATTGGTTGCGTGGCTTGTAAAAATCTTTTGGCAAAAAAAATTAATTGTCTTATTGCTCCATTTAGAGAAAAACGAGCTTATTATGAGGAGCATAAATCTGAAGTACGTGATATAATACTTGCAGGTAGCGAAAAGGCAAATATAGTTGGTAAAAAGACTGTTGAAGAAATTAAAAAAGCAATGAGTATTCAAATAGAATAGAAGCTAAATAGCTATAAAGAGGCTTACTATAGAGGTAAGCCTTCAACAATGTTGTATGCCAAGTGTTTAGCAATGATACAATTATTAGCTTTACTGCTTCTTAAGATAATTTCCAACTGAAGCTAATGCAAGAAGAAAAAAAGATGGAACATAGAGAATAAAGGATTTAATATTCAAAAGAACCATAAATATGAAATACTACATACAAATAGTTTGAATTATAATGCAATGAAAAATCAATACTCTAATCCCAGATAGCACATTTATATTACAACTGTATACAGTAAGGTGTAATATTAGGGTGTGGATAATTTTTTTGAAACCATAAAAATTTATCCAGAAAAGCTGGATTTTATTAAAACAGAGTAGTCTAATAAATTTTATTTTTCAGAGCTGTCATTGAACAATATTTATTGAAGTTTAGTATAAAAAATGCTAGTATTGTATATATAACTAGGTAAACATAGATAATTCATAAAATAATTGTAAAAATTTGAAAGAGGTAATCATAGATGCATGAAAAGTTGTTTTCTATTGGAAAAACCGCTGAAATTCTTAACGTTTCTGTTGCAACCCTCAGACATTATGATAAACTTGGGTTAGTAAAGCCTGAGCAAATTGATGCACAGTCTGGATATAGGTACTACTCTATAGAACAATTTCATTATATTGATAGAATTAAATACTTGCAAAAATTAGGATTTAAACTTTCTGAAATATCATCTGTACTCCAAAACGGAACATCTGAATACCTGCTTCCTCTTTTAGAGCAAAGAAAAAGAGAATATGACAAACAAATTAATGAAATCCAAAAACAAAAAGAAATACTTGAATGGTATATAGATTTTTTTTCATTTAAAGAAACTGATGATTTTATAGAGAAAAATTTATATGAAGTATGTTTACCAGAAAGATATATTTTAGCAGTTCCTTATGAAGAAGGACGTCAAATTTCTAGTTCTGATATAGAGTTATTGAAAATAAAAAATTTACCAGGTCTTAGTGATTTGCACTATAAGCGACAATGGGGTTGTATATTAGATTTCAATCAGATGTTAAGTAAGAAATTATTACCTAAATATTCGTTTTTATACTTAAATGAAAAGCAAAAGTTTGATTTAAAATATTTTAAAGTATTACCTGCAGGGATGTATGTTTGTTTTCGAGTCAGACTATTTCAAGGTAACTTTGGCCCTATAAAAAAATTGCAAAAATATTTTGAAAACGTTAATATTGATAGTGGAATTGTAATTGCAAACGAATATGAAAATAATTTTCATGACTATACAAACTCAATGTACGAAATTCAAATAGAAGTTAAATACAAATAATTACAAAAAACGACGTTTTATTCATATTAAGTAAACGTCGTCTTTCATTTCTATCACTACCTATTGAATTTTATATCTAGCAACCTGCACGTCTTAGAGCTTTACCTGCAAAAATACCATTAGGTTTACCTTGTTCTAAAGCAATCCTACCATTTACTATTACATATTCCATACCTTTAGCCGGAAGACGAGGATTTTTATAATTAGAGCAATCTTCAACCTTATCATAGTTAAATATCATAATATCTGCAGCTTTTCCAACAGCTAAATGTCCTCTATCTGCAAATGAGTATCTATCTGCTACAAATTTTGTTAATTTATATATTGTATGTTCAAGAGACATGTTGTATTCACGTGTTAATCTCATAATCTTTGCAAAAGTACCAAATACACGAGGATGAGGAAAAGTACCAACAATTATGCTGTCACTTGACACTGTATAATATGAACTTTTGAATAATGTCATATAATCATCTTGAATTTGTTTGTAAATAGTTTGATCTTTAATGTCTGATGAAAGTGCGCCAAAACCCAATTTAGTTTCATACATAACATCAAGGATCATCTCTCCCATAGGTTGTTTACGTAATTCACAAATTTCATCAAATGTTATACCTTCATAACTCTCATGGTATCTTGCAAATGAACATATAGCAGGTACGTCATCACCCATTAGGTAATTATAATTTTCTTCTATTTCAGCGGCGAGTCTTTCACGAAGTTTTGGATTTCCTAAACGTTCCATCAAAGCATCATATCCACCTTCAATTGCCCAAAAAGGAATATAGTATAATCCTAATGTCTCCCAACCCGGATATGGATAAAACTCTAATGTTACACTAGCTCCTTCTGCATTTGCTTTATCAAATCTATCTGTTATATATTCTGGATGTCCTGAAGAAGACGGGTGGAATGTTTTTGTGTGTAGAATATGAACCTTAGCACCTGACTCTCTCGCAACAATCTCCATCTCTTCTAATGGATCAATTCCTTTTCCTCCTGGACGTACATGAGAAAACATAAGCGCATTTTCTTCCTTTGCAACTTTACATAAATCAATTAGCTCTTGTGTTGAAACCACATCTGAATGTGCTGGAAAATAATCTAAGCCAATTGAAAATCCTACAGCACCCATACGGAGGTTTTTCCTTAGTTCATCTTTCATTACTTCGGCAATGTCTTCGTATTTAGTTGATTTGAATCCGCCCGCAAAAATTCTTAATGCACAATGATTAACTGATGAAGCAACATTAATTGCAGCACCATCTGCTAATGATAGATACTCATCTACATTAGTATAATAGAAAGGTGAATTTTCCTTATATTCAACTATACCTGCGTACATGCGTAAAATATCAGGAATATCTTCTTTTTTTGAAGGTATCTGTCCTAAGCCACACATACCTGTAACTTCTGTTGTTACGCCTTGATATAATGCAGATGCCATTTGTTTGTTATGTATTACATTATTATCATCATGCGTATGTGCATCTATAATTCCTGGTGCAGCACACAATCCATTTGCATCAATTACTCTGATAGCCTCTCCAGTACAATTACCTATCTCAACAATTTTATCATTTTTTACTAATATGTTGCCTATAAATGCAGATTGTCCTGAACCATCATAAATTTTAGCGTTTTTAATTAAAATATCATACATGACCAAATCTCCTTTGAATTATTTTTCAAGAAGTTACTAAGTAATTTTATTCGATTTCAATTTCAATATACATAATTATAAAGGTTTATGTAGGTGTAGAGTCAAGAGATTTATCAAAAAAGGTTGTTGACTCTTTTGTAGCATTAGGCTTTATAATAACCCTACAAATAATTTGTAAAGGAGCATTAAAATGAATTTATTTTTAAAGAGAGCATGGGCAGAAGTTGACTTGGATGCCATTGAAGCAAACTATTTGACTTTAGCAAACAAATTACCCAAAAACACAAAAATTATGGCAGTAATTAAAGCAAATGCAAATAATTGTGGAGATATATCAATAGTGAAACTATTAGATAAATATGAAAGAGTTAGTTATGCAGTTTCTAACTTAGAAGAGGCAATAACTGTAAGAAAAACTGGAACCGACAAAATGATACTTATTTTAGGGTATACACCACCTCACTTAGCAAAATATTTAAATAAGTATAATATTACACAAGCTATTGTTTCTTACGAATATGCATGTGACCTTATAAGATATTGTAAAGAAACTAATATAATAGTAGATGTAAATATCAAATTGGATACTGGTATGAGCCGTATCGGCTTAATGTGCTATGATGAATATTTAAATCAAGCACTAAATCAATGTAAAAACATTGCATCAAGTAAATATTTAGATATATCTGGCGTTTTTACACACATTGCGACATTCTATGATTTAGATGAAGACTCAACAAACTTTACTAATTTACAATATAAGCGTTTCTGTCATTTTGTTCACGAATTTGAGAAAAGTGGTATAAGTCTAGGAATCAAACATTGTTGTAATTCTCCAGGAACAGTTAATCATCCTGAGATGGCATGTGACATGGTTCGTATAGGAACAGCTTTACTAGGTGGATTAACAGATAACTACATGATTGAAAAAGTTGATTTAAAGCCATCTTTAAATGTTAAAACAGTTGTTGCACATGTAAAATCAGTAAAGAAAGGTACATATTTTGGATATAGCCGAAGTTATTGTGCACCTACTGATATGAAAGTTGCTACACTTCCTATTGGATATTCAGATGTTTGCCGTATCGGCAGTGGTGAAGGTGTTGTACTTATTAACTCTGTCCGTTGCAAAGTTATAGGAGGCGTATGCATGGATCAAATGATAGTTGATGTATCCAATTTACAAAATGTAAAAATGGGGGATGAAGTTATTCTTTTAGGTAAAATGGGAACAGAGGAAATTGGTCTTTCAGAATTTGGAGAGTTTATGGCAGCTTCACCTGAAGAAGTATATTGCCATTTGACAAAGCGCCTGCAAACAGTATATATAAAAAATAAAAAACCATCATATTTTATAAAGTTCAGTGCAGATATTGGTTATTTTGATTAAAAGAATTCAAATTTTATCAATCTTACCGTTGACTCTCAACTTAGAATAGACTTTATAATAGTATATACAAGAAGAGCTTGTGCTGTACAGCAAGTTAGTTACAATTTTATTTTGATTTCAATTTCACAAAATGTAATTAAAAAAATTATTAAAGAATTGATGCAATTACAATTTAAGTAGTAATAACTAATGATTAACTCGTTTTAAAAAAAAGGAGGAAAATACAATGTTAAAAAAAGTAAATAAGCCTGTAACTATTATTGGTTTATCGCTACTATTCTTATTTAGTGGCATAATTATCGTGTGGCCTCAGCAAACAGCCCACTTCATTGATGTATTCTACAAATTTATGACAAGAGATTTAGCTTGGTTATTCATGGGATCAGGTGCTGCATTTGCAATTTTTGCATTATTTATTGCATTTTCAAAATATGGAGATATTAAAATAGGTGGCAAGGATGCTAAACCACATTACACATCATTTGCATGGAATTCAATGATTATAACATCCTGCCTTGCTATTGGTATATTAACTTTCGGTATGATTGAATGGGCTTATTATGTAAATGAATCTCCATTTGGAGTAACACCCGGCTCTGTTCGCTCTTACGAATTAGCATCTGCGTATGGTATGTTCCATTGGGGTCCTATTGCATGGACATTCTATTTGATCCCTGCATTCTCAATTGGATATATGTATTGGAATAAAAAATCAAAATCTCTTGCAATGTCAGATCTTTGCAGTGGTGTTTTAACAGAGGACAGAAACAAGTATAAAGCATTGCGCTGGGCAATCGATGGTATAATTGCATTCTGTTTTGTTGGCAGTATGGCAAGTACAGTTGGTCTTGGAACCCCTATAATTGTTGAACTTTTATCACGTTTATTAAACATACCAACTAGCTTTGGTTTGCAAATGGGTGTCACATTAGCATTCGGTATTTTCTTCTTAGCATCTGTTTCTAAAAATATAAGCAAAGGTATGCAATGGATTAGCACAAACAATGTAAAGCTATGCATTTTATTCTTCATATATGTATTTATTTGCAGTCCAAATAAAAGCTTTGTTCTTAATAATTTAACAATGGCAATCGGGACAAACATAACCGAAACTGTAAGGATGGCATTTTTTACAGATGCTATTGGCAATACTGGTTTTGCTCAGAGCTGGACAGTATTCTACTGGTCTTGGTATGTTGGTCTTGCAATTTCTTGTGGTACATGGATTGCTCGTATTTCTTATGGAAGAACACTCAAAGAAATTATTATGACAACATGTATTTGGACACCTTTAGCTTCATGGGTTACATATGGTATCTTAGGAAACTACTCGATGTCATTGCAATTAAGTGGTGTTTACAAATTAGCAGATAAAATAGGTGGTTTAACTACTGCTGGGGCAGTAGCTGAAACACTTAGCACATTACCACTAGCTGGTTTAGTCTTTGTAGTATATATAATTTTAATGTTCTTCAATTTAGGAACAACATGTACAGCTCACTCAACATCTGTTTCAATTTTAACATCTAAAGATATATCAGGCAATGAAGAACCAAGTTCATCATGGAAATTAATGTGGGGCTTTATGTTCCTTGCAATTCCAATCGGAGTAATGTTTTTAGAAAAAAATGTTCCTGGATTGAATTTGTTGAAAACGCTTCAATCAATTACTTTAATATTTGCAATTCCAATTGTTTTTGTGGCAGTTTTGTTAGCTTGTTCAGCATACAAAGTCTTTAAAAATGATATTGCCAAAGGTAATATACCTGTAGAAGAAAAAAACTTATATAAGTGGACTAATAATTAACTATTAAAAAACTTGTAAAACTTAAAGGAGGATTTACTAGATGAATTTTGAAGAAATAAAACCAAATACAAGTGCAGTATATATAGGGGAGATTCAAAGAAATGATATTACACCGGAAGCACCTCCTATTTATCAGACAAGTTCATATACAATGGAAAATTTGGATATGCTCTATGAAAGATATGATGATAATGGATTCACATATACAAGATTATCAAATCCAAATAGGACAGGACTTGCTGACGCAATCTCTTATATAGAAAATGGAAAATATACTTTGTGCTTCTCATCATGTATGGGTGCAATAAGTGTAGGTTTATTATCAGTATTAAAAAGTGGTGATCATGTCATTGCCAACAGTAAATTATATGGCGAAACCATAATTTTACTTTCGCAAGTATTAAATGATTATAATATTGAAGCAACATTTGTAGATTTTGATAATTTTGAAGAAGTAAAAGCTGCCATTAAACCAAATACAAAACTTTTATATACTGAAATCCTATCAAACCCATTGGTAAGTATCACAGATATAAGAAAGATTGTTGAGATTGCTAAAATTGCAAATATAAAAGTTATGGTGGACAACACATTTACTACTCCTTATCTTATAAAGCCACTAGATTATGGTGTAGATATTGTAGTTAACAGCGTTACAAAAGCATTAAATGGTCACTTTGATGTTACTGGGGGAGTTCTTACAACTAATAGTAAAGAATTATTTGAACGTGGCGAAACACTTATAACATTAATTGGCTCAACAATGGATCCTAATAGTGCATGGCTTGCTTTAAGGGGAATACGAACAGCACCTATTAGAATACGTGAACAAAATAAAAATGCCTCTGATATTGCAAAAGCATTAAGCAAACATCCTAAAATCAGAAAAGTTTTTCATCCAAGTTTAGAAACACACGAAGGTCATCTTTTAGCTAATGAGCTTTTTCAAAAAGATATGTACGGCTCAATATTAAGCATAGAAATCGATGACAGCATGGAATTAATGAATAAGTTTATTTCTAATTTAGAACTTGTTAAATATGCAAATACACTTGGGGGATATCGTACAACAGTTTCACATCCTTGTTCATCTTCTCACCTAGCTATAGATGATGAAGAACGTAGAGCAATCGGTATTCACCCAGGCATATTAAGAATATCCTGTGGTATAGAAGATTCTCAAGATTTAATTAAAGATTTTATATCTGCTTTAGATAAACTTTAATATTTAATATAAAAATTGGCTTAGGAATTCTGGTACACACATGGTCGGTGGTTTATATAAACAATATCAGTGTATCCGTAAGGATACACTGATATTTCGTGTTTTACGTATATGCAGTATAACGATATATGTAGTTAATCTTTTTGATGTACAGAAATTTATACACATCCAAATACCTGAACTGGTATGAGCCCTAAAAAGTAGGCTAAATGTTGACTATAAACACATATAATAAATACAAACAAGTATTTCTCCACATTATTGTACTGAATTTA
The DNA here is from genome assembly GCF_001559865.1 of Abyssisolibacter fermentans. Taxonomy (NCBI): domain Bacteria; kingdom Bacillati; phylum Bacillota; class Clostridia; order Eubacteriales; family Clostridiaceae; genus Abyssisolibacter; species Abyssisolibacter fermentans. The sequence continues at coordinate 70,072 of NZ_LOHE01000038.1, read as the reverse complement.
TATAAATTTATATAATATTAAAAAGGATACAAGCTTCGATTTGAAGCCGATATCCTTTTCTTTTATGGAATGTAAACTTGAATTTCAAAAAGTGTAGGATTGCTTTCAATTTTTACATCATATAGCTCCCTACCCAGAACGATTGCGCCATTTGGATATGATTTGTTTTTTATATATTTTTTTTGAGCAATGTCTAGATCTTTATTCAAAAACACTTCGCAGTTATAGTTTCCTTTTGGCAGCTTAATAATACAATCTGTTTCAATGCTGGGTTTTGCTACTTCTATATAGACCATGTTTTTGATCTTATTGCTAGAATAAAAATATATAACGCCTTGATTGTATAAATACGTTACTCCAAGTTCATTACATAATGAGTCGAGTTTTGTCATGATTTCCATAAAAGAGCGAACATTAGAAAGATCTCCATTCCACTCTGATGCAAGAATGTATCGTTCGTCAAAAAAACAATTATATTTGGAAGTATATTTTTTTAAAGTCTGACTATTTTCAAGATGCTTTGAAAGGTTTTCTAAGCTGTTAACGGTAGCGTTGAGTTTTTCGATTTTCTCATCTGCAATTTTCTTTCCATCTGCTAGTATTTTATCTATACTTAAAAGCCCATCTGTAGTTATATAAGAATTAAAGTTTTTAAGTGGAATATCAAGCTCAATACAGATACAGATTAAATCAACAGTTAGCATTTGATCCATAGTATAATATCGGTATCCTGTTTGTGGATTGATATAAGCAGGCTTCAGTATGCCCAATTTATCATAATACCGTAAGGATTTTACGCTGACACCTTTTATTTTAGAAACGTCTCCAATAGATAAAAAGTTTTTCATTTTATCCTCCTTGACTCTACCATAATGGTATAGTTTATAATTAATTATTGTAGTAAAAATAAAGTAAAATGTAAAGGACTAATCGGAGGTAAAAATGGCAAATAATAAAAAATTTTATCAATTTGTAATACCGTCTATCGGCGCTATGTTGGTAACAGGGCTTTATGTTGTGGTGGACGGAATTTTTGTGGGTAGAGGTGTAGGTACAAACGGTCTTGCTGCCGTAAATATTGCTGTTCCGTTTATTTCTATCCTTACAGCAGTAACTATGATGATTACAATGGGTGGTGCAACAATCACATCCATACGCTTTGGCAAAGGTGAGAACACAGAAGCAAACAATGTGTTTAGCACAAGCATTTTTATGGTAATGTGTTTTACACTATTTATGAGCATAATCAGTGTATTATTTCCGCAAGGTATCGCAAAACTACTTGGAGCAAGCGATATACTGTTAGATGATACAGCATCATATCTCAAATATTATGTGTTGTTTGGAACATTCTTTTGCGGTTCAATGACACTTTCAGCCTTTGTAAGAAATGATGGAAATGCTAGTCTAGCTTTTTGGGGTATGATTGTTGGAGCAGTCAGCAATATTTTTCTTGATTGGTTGTTTATTTTTCCGCTTCAAATGGGAATTAAGGGTGCGGCTATTGCATCTGGACTTGGGCAAGTTCTTGCGTGTCTAGTTTTATCTATACATTTCATTAGAAATAAAGGTGTGCTTCATATTGCAAAGCCTAAACAGGAACAAAGGTTAAAATTACAAATAATAAAAGTTGGGACACCAGAATTTATAACACAAATGAGTCAGCCGGTTACCATTCTTTGCTACAACTTAATCGTTATCAAAATGTTTGGTGAAATAGGTGTATCTGCTTTCTCGGTTGTATCGTATCTGATTGTTATTATTCTTGCAGTTTTTATTGGGTTGTCTCAAGGTATACAGCCTCTTTTAAGTCGTAGCGTTGGAGAAGGCAATAAGGAAAAAGAAAAGTACTTTTTCCAAAAAGGGTTACAAGTTAATTTATTTTTGTCTGTAGTGATAAATATTATTATGTTTGTTTTCGGCAGAAATATAATATCAATTTTTAACAGTGATAATGAGCTTGTTCGAATTGCGTATAACTGTATTGTAATTTATGGAATTTCTTTTATTTTTGCATCTCTAAATATTGTTTATACCACATATAACCTTGCAACAAAACGAACAAAAGATGCTCTTATCATTGCTGTTTTGCGAAGTTTTGTATGTAACAGTATTTTTATTTTTCTCATGCCAATACTTTTTGGGGAAAAGGGAGTATGGCTTGGTATGATTGTTGCCGAGTTTGTCGTTATGGTAATTGCAATTGTTTTAAGGAAAAAAGCAAAGGATGAAAATTAATAGAGGTGACATGCAAGAAAGGATAAATAAATAATATTTGAGAAAGTGAAATAGTGACAATAAGTAGTTCTAAATAGAACGCTACCAAATTGAGGAATATATTAAAATTGGTAAGAAACCAAAAAAATTGCATTTCTCATTGGAAAAAATGTACGTAAAATTCAAAGAGAAATTAAAAGAGGTACTGTTGAATTATTGAACAGTGATTTGACTAAGAAATTAGTATACTGTGCTGATGTAGCTCATGAAAAATATCTACGTAATAGATGTAACAAAGGAGCTAATCTTAAAACTAGCGATGATCATAAATTATGTGAGTATATAGAATCTAAGATAATTAAAGAAAAATATTCACTTGACGCTGTAATTGGTGAAATAAAAGCTAATAAACTTAAATTTAAAACAACAATATGTACAAAAACATTGTATAACTATATTGATAAGAGAATATTTCTTAAATTAACAAATAAACATTTACCTGTTAAGTATAAAAAGAAGCGTAGCTACCGTAAAATACGTAAAGTTTCACTAAATAATAAAAAGGGTAGAAGTATTGTAGAAAGACCTAAATCGGTAGATTTAAGAGATACCATAGGTCATTGGGAAATGGATTGTGTAGTTGGACAAAAAAAGGATAAACAAGTATTGCTTGTTTTAACTGAACGTTGTACAAGACTGACTTTAATAAGGAAAATGAAAAGTAAGACTCAGCAAGAAGTTGGTAAAGCATTGAATTCACTTGAGAGAGAATATGGCAGTAAGTTTAAAAAATTTTTAAGACTATAACCATGGATAATGGTAATGAGTTCGTTAATCAAGAAATAATAGAAAAATCATGCAGATTAAAAAGTAAAAGAACTACTGCATATTACGCTCATCCATATAGTTCATGGAAAAGAGGTAGTAACGAAAATGCAAATAAGTTAATGCGTAGATTTATAACCAAAGGGTAAAAAGATAAGTTGTTATACAAAGAAAGAGATAGAAAACATTCAGCATTGGGTAAATAATTATCCAAGAAGAATTTTAGACTACATGAGTTCATCACAATATTATGAACATAAATTATCAAAATAACTCTCTCTCAAGAAAGAATATTTGGTATATATAATTTTGTAAAGGCACCGCTGGTGGCAAAGTCCTTGACAAAGCCATATATACCAAATAAATAGCAATTACGAGAGAGTTAGCATTAATGTATGATAGTATCATCACATACTATTTACAAAATATACATGGTATAACTTGACAAATCTAATGAGACATTTAATATTGCAATTTATAAAAAAATTAATTGCAAATATCTAATACATATGATATACTATAAAGGTTAGTTTATTATTTAGATGAATATGGGTAGCGTATAACCAAATAGTTTTTTACAATAATCTTATCATTATTTGCAAAATTATTACAAAGATGCTTTTCATCCACTATCTAAGGATTACAAGAACTTAGATATCTTTTTTTATAGCAAAAATCCTCAAAAATATTTGAATGATTTAGTAAAATTAGATTTATCCTATTCTTTATTTCCCTATAGAAAGTATTTAAATAAACAATTTCATAATTAAAAACCATATTTCTGTAGTATATTCTGCTATATACCAGTGATAGATGTATTATTTTTTGGGAGAATATCTCTTTTTAATTATAAAATGAGTTAAATAACTGATTATTTGCTAACATTATTGTGTTAGTTTTTTGTTTTGCAATAGATGCCATAAAATCAGATAGTGTTTTTAGATAAATAATATAAGAACAAAAAGAATCTAAAAGGAGGTGTCTTGATGACACAAAGTATAATACTTGCACTTACAGGTGTATTTTTTATAACAGCTTTTACCAATGTTTTAGCTACTTTAAAAACCATATTAATATCAAAAAAAATCATGAATCCCGTTTATCTTTTAGTATTTGTAGATGCTATGATTTTTGCAACAATTATTGCAAAAATGAATAGTTCAAAAGGAATTCATTTTACAGTTGCATATGCATTAGGAAAGACAATGGGAGTTTTTATCGGTGGTAAGATTGAAGACCGTTTAGCACTTGGAATTCTTGAAGTAGATTTATTTTTAAACGATAAAAATAAGATGATCCAAATAGCAGAAAAACTTAGAGAATCAGGCTATACCGTCAATAATTTTTTAGCGCGCGGAAATAACGGAGATAAAAGATATAAAGTTGAAGTCGTAATTAAAAGAAAAGAATACAAAATACTTGAGGAAACTATGAATGCATGTGGTATTGATAATCCAACCTTAAAAATTAAAAATCTTAGCAAAGTAAATGGTAAAATCACTACAACAAGAATGAAAACAGTTTAATCTTTAGAAAATCAAGAAACAAGGAGGTAGTTCGGTTGTAGGGATATTACAAAAATAATCTCTCATGAACAATAAGTAAAATAATAGTAATGTAAAGTAAGAATGACATTTTGTAATAGAAAGGTGTTTGTTTAGTGATGCAATTCGTAGATGAATTTTCAACTTTTTATTCTAAACAATAAATAAAAAAAAATTTACTTCCTACTTTCATTACAGAAATTTATAATATTCAGGCAAGCTTAAGTTCATCTGAAACAAAAAGTATTTATATTGTTTCAGACATAGCTCCAATCAAATGCAAAAAGTGATAAAAGTACATATAAATCCAATTATGTTTTAAGTATTAAAAAAATTAGTTTACAAAACTGGACATCAAAAGAGAGGATTAATAATTTACATTGTGTTAAACTTTTACACAAGGAGGGAGATGGTAAAAGTGAAATGGCTGAAACAACTAAGCCTAGTAATTGATTATATAGAAAGTAATTTGGATGGTGTAATTTCATTTGATGAAGCTGCTAAAATTGCTTGCTGTTCTACTTGTTATTTTCAAAGAATTTTTTCTAACGTTGTAGGTATTTCCTTATCTGAGTATATACGCCGTAGACGTATGACAAAAGCAGCCTTTGAATTACAATCAAGTGATAAGAAAGTGATAGATATTGCTTTAAAATACGGTTATGAATCCCCAACTTCGTTTAATCGAGCATTTCAAAGTGTTCATGGTGTCTCTCCGATTGTTGCACGTACACAGGGAACCTTACTAACTGCTTATCCACCTATTAGTTTTTCAATTTCAGTTATTGGAGGTGAGAATATGAACTATAGAATCGAAACAAAAGAAGCAATTAGAATTGTTGGGGTTAGAAAAGCATTACAAGAGGAAATGAAACAAAACCAAAAAATTGTTCCTATATTTTGGAATGAAATGCTGGGAAGCACATTATTTAATGAAATTTGTGAACTTGTAGATAAAGAGAAGCAAGGCATTTTAGGAGTTACAGCTTATGCAAATCCACAAAATATTTATTACTATATTGCTGCTCCTACTGATAAACCTGTACCTGATGGCATGGTTGAGCTTGAGATACGTCCTGCCACATGGGTAATCTTTGAATGTAATGGTCATTTTAAGGAATCTGTTCAAACTATATTCAAACGATTTTTAACAGAGTGGCTTCCCGTTTCAGGATATGAATACGCTCAGCTTCCTGATATAGAAGTTTATCCTGTCAGCAATAAAGGTTCAAAAGGCGGTCATGCAGAAGTATGGATTGCAATTAAAAAAGAAAGAAGTGGAGAATAAATGGATTGTAAAATTGAAATTAGAGATATCGAACCTATTAGAGTAGCCTTTATGAAATACAAAGGAATTGCCATGGAGGCAAATAAAGTGTTTCCAAATGTGTTTAAATCCATTCAAGGCAGAGCAAATGGTGTACCATTTTTCTGCTACTATGTGATGAATCAGAAATCAAAAATTGGCGAAATGGAATTATGTGTTCCAACTGCACAGACACCAAAGGTCAATGGTGTTACAGTAAAAGAAATGCCTCGAATAAAAGCTGTTTGCGCTACTCATGTTGGCTCTTATGAAACTATGCATTACACATATGATGCAATTGAAAGTTTTGCACGAGAAAACAATCTGACTTTACAGCCTCCATGGAGAGAAGTTTATATTAAGGGACCTGGGATGTTTTTAAAAGGAAACCCCAAAAAGTATATTACAGAAATACTGTTTCCTATTATAGAGGAGGATTAAAATGTCAGCAATTGTAATTGATAAGCTAGTTAAACAGTATAAGAACGGTGTTAGAGCCTTAGACGATTTAAGCTTGGAAGTAAATTGCGGAGAAATTTTTTCATTGTTAGGACCAAATGGTGCGGGGAAATCTTCTCTTATCAATATACTAACAACACTCTACAAGCCTACATCTGGAAATGTAACTATATTAGATAGAAAACTATGCAAGGAACCAGCTTGGGTACGTACACAGATTGCATGTATTGCACAGCATGTTACTATTGATGATCATCTATCTCTTATGGAAAATATGATATTTCAAAGTAGGCTGTATAAGGTGGATAATGCTATAGCGAAAAAAAGGATTAATATGCTTATTGACAATTTTGGACTGTCAAATTATTTGAAATATCCGGTTGCTTCTTATTCAGGCGGAGTTAAGCGTAGATTAGATATTGCAATGAATATGGTATCAATGCCTAAAATACTCTTTTTAGATGAACCAACGGTTGGTATGGATGTTGTTTCCCGAAAAGCTATGTGGAAAATCATGCAAAAAATTCGAAATGATTTTAAAACAACGATTTTTCTAACTACTCATTATATTGAGGAAGCTGATCAACTTAGTGATACAATTTGTATTATAAAAGAAGGTCATGAATTGGTTCAGGGAACTCCTGATAGTTTGAAGCAATATACTAAGAAAAATATACTCCGTATTGGCTTTTATGATAAGAAGAAAGCAGAGGACTGTGCAAAGATACTTACTAAAGCACATATACTTCAGTCTATAAATATCCGTCAACACTCACTTTTTGCTGATGCTGGAAATGATCGAAAGACTATTGAGAATGTGAACAAGTGGCTTCTCGAAAAGAATATTTCTTTTGAGGCTATCGAAATAGTGAAGCCTAGTCTTGAAGATGTGTTTTTAAAGTTAACTAGTACAAGAAGGAGGTAAGAAAATGGAGACAATAAATATTTTGTGGCGCACTATAAAATGGCGCTTTCAAAATCCTATATCAATACTACTTACTATTATACAGCCTCTTATTTGGCTATTATTATACAGTGCAATTGCAAATCAGTCCATGCAGAACATATCAGGTGGTAATTATACTGCTTTTATTCTACCTGGTATCATGGTGCTTGTTACACTTGCATGTTGTAGCAGTGGCGGTTATATAAATTTTATTATGAAATCTAAAGGTAGCTTCTATCGGATATTGATAGCACCTGTAAAACGAAGCTCAGTTATTCTAGGACAAATGCTAGAGGCAGTTTTAGTTTCATTTCTCGAAATAGCCATCATGCTTATTCTCTCGCTACTCTTATCAGTAAAAATTTCATCTGGATTTATTGGATTACTTATGATGTTACCTCTTATTTTTCTCACAGCATTTTTTATGTCAGGATTAGCTTATGCTATTAGCCTGTGTTTACCTAATGAAGCAATTTACGAAACTATCATGAATTTGATTGTACTTTCCATATTTTTTACTAGTACAGCATTATTTCCTTTGGACAATATATCAGGTGGCTTGAAAATTGCTGTAATGATTAATCCATTCACACATATTATAAACTGTCTGAGGAATTTGATTTTGGAGACTTCTATTGATTGGCAAAGTTTATTGCTTGTAACAGTTGTATTTATTTTTCTATGTTGTATAAGTTTTATATTAGCATTTTTAAGACTGAAAAAAGAAACTGTTAATTAATAAAAATGATTAATAACAGAAATAAAAATACCTACAATCAATTATTTATTTTAGTATAAAAGAAACTGAAATTTAATGTTGATAAGCTTTCTTTTAGTAAGCACACTTTCTATTTTAAAAGGAGCAGTTCTTGTTTGGATTTTAATTTTTTAATACTTATTTTCGGGGCTTTATGTAAAATAGAAATATATTTGCCTGTTTATAGCAAAATAATAGTTGACAAATAAAGATTAACATCTTATAATAATATACGACCGGTCGGTCTAAAAAATAATGATTTTAGGAGGATACTATGAAAAATAAAATAAAAAATATTCTTGAAACACATGAATTATTAAGAATGGCTACTTTAGATAGTGAGGGTTTCCCTAACGTAAGATCTGTAGATTATGCTATTGATCCAGAGAATGAAAGATATATTTATTTTACTACTTTTAATAATACAAACAAGGTTAAAGAATTAGAAAAAAATAACAAAGTTTACTTAGTTGTGGATAAGGCAGCATCAAGTATAGAAGCATTAGCACAGGTAAAATATATAAGAGCTACTGGAAAAGCCTTCAAAGTAGAAAAACCGGAGGAGGCTCAGCAAGCTATGGGGTTCATATTTAATAAATATCCTTTCTTGAAAGATTTACCAGGAGACCCATCGATGATGAGCATATATAAAATAGAACTTGATGAAGTAAAAGTAACAGATAATACTCTTGGTTTTGGTCACGTTGACATATATAAATATTAGAAAATTGACAAATGTAAATAAAATTAGTTATAATAACACCTGAAAGATATGGTGATAATATGAATAAGAAAGAACTAATCGTTATTACTGCAGCTCGGTTGATTCATGAGCGTGGCTACCATCATGTGGGTATTAAAAGAATATTAGATGAATTAAGTATTCCAAAGGGATCTTTTTATCATTATTTTAAAAGTAAGGAAGACTTAGGCATTGCTATTATTGAACTTTACATTAAAGATACCATAGAATGTCTTAGGCAGAGTGAAAAAAACCTGAATGGACTAAAGAATTTCTTCAACACTTTTTTCAACCGTTTGATTGAATTGAAGTTGAAGAGAGGGTGCCCTATGGGAAATTTGATTTTAGAGTTAGCTGATGAGAATGAGTTATTTAGATTAAAGCTAATGGAATGGTATAAAGCTATCAAATGCTGGATTATAGAGGTACTTATAGTTGAAAATATTGATAATCCAGAGGAAAAAGCAAAGGCATTATTTGCTGCTTTTGAAGGTACTATGCTCGTATCAAAACTTGAAAAGGACGCAGTTCATTTTGAAATATTTAACAAATACACTTTCGATGCAATTATTCATACGAAAGTAATGGATAGTATAAATTAGAAATATGATTATAATAATTAATATGAAATGATAAAGAGGTCTATACATTAGTGTATATACCTCTTTATTAATTTTATAAAAATAAATATCAGAGAACAGTAATAAGATAGAGATAATAAATTAGATAGCCTAAAAATAACATGACAAAAACAAGAAAAAAAAAGATATATAGATAATAAGATGGAAAAGTAATATAATGACAATAAGAAGTACTAAATAAAATTTTTAGAAATTAACAACGTATCGATATAAAAAAACTAAAATATTGAAATATCTAAAAAGTAAAAGTATAGTTAAAATAAACTGCAAATATCAGGGTCGGTAATAAGGCATTAAAGTACAATAATCTCGAGCTGTCATCTTTCATATGTTCTTGCATGTGAAAAATTCAAGGAGGCTTATTAATGAAGGAAAACAATTATTATGCACAAAAACTTAACTCACAAAAGCTTTTTAAGGCGTATGAAACAAAAATTCCTAGAGTAAAACAGTATTTGGATGCTGAAATCTCTTTTGTTGGAGATAATCTGACAGGCAGTGAAAGAGTTTTGGAATTAGGTGCAGGTTATGGACGTATTGTAAAGGAATTGGCAGGTAATTGTAAATCAATTGTTGGTATTGATATTTCCGATGAAAGTGTTTCGTTAGGTAAGAAATATTTGAAAGATAGTCCCAATGCGGAAATCTTGACTATGGACGTAAATAATCTTACATTCGAAGAAAAGTTCGATGTAATACTTTGTCTGCAAAATGGTTTGTCTGCAATGAAGTTCACATCGTCGGATTTGATTGAAAAGATTATGGGAATGGTTGTGAGTGGTGGAAAAGTTTATTTTAGTACTTATAGTGAAAAATTTTGGGAGTATAGGCTAATATGGTTTAAAGAGCAGGCTGAGAAGGGGTTACTAGGTGAGATTGATTTAGATAAAACAAAGGATGGGGTTATAATTTGTAAAGACGGTTTTAAAGCAATTACGTATACTCCAAAAGATTTGAAAATGATAGGATATTTATCAAGGTATGAATACCAAATTCAAGAGGTAGATGAGTCAAGTGTTTTTCTTATTATTCATAAAAAATAGACTGAAAATATTGGTTCATTCCTTTGCTATGGTACTGATACCATCCACATTATAGGATAATACTTGTATATAAACAAATTAATAACAAATTTGAAATATCAAAATAACTAGGGGGAGAATACTATGAAAATCGAAGCGTTAAAAGGTGAAAAAATATTAAATTTTATTGATTATTGTAAAAAATATAGAAGAGAGGTTGATGATTCTTATTTATATGATGAAGATTTAAGAGAATTTCAACCTAATGAAGAGAATCCAACTTATATCTTAATAAATGATGAAAATATAATTGTAGGTGCAGTATCATTAATTATTGATTCGTATTATAAAAATGGCAAAAGAGGGCGTTTTAGAATATTTCATACAGTGTTGCAGAAAAAAGAAGCTTATGAACTAATGTTAAATGCAATATTACAGCATACTGATGAGATAGATAAAGTTTTTCTTTTTATTAAAGAAGAAAATGACAAAACGGCAACAATACTTAAGTCATTAAATTTCTACATAGAAAGATATTCATTTACCCTTGTAAGGGATAGTATAGATACTTGTCAGCCAGTATTTCCACAAGGATTTTGTATTAGAGAATTTCAGCTAGGAAAGGATGAAGATGATTGGTGTGAGGTTAGAAATGAAGCCTTTGCAAAGCTTGCAGGAAGTGAAACTCCTAAAACACCAGAAATGATCAGAAAAATGGCAAAGAGTGAGGATTTGTTAGAAGGTGGTATGAGGCTTTTATATCATGATAAAAAGGCAGTTGGACAGGTGTGTATATCAAAGGAATTTGATAATGGTACAGTGTACACATTTATTTCTTCACTTTCTGTAAAACCTGAATACCATGGTATGGGACTTGGAAGAAATCTTTTAAGAGAAGCCATTTGTTATGGAAAAGGTAAAGGAATTTCAAAGTCAATGCTTACTGTAAATGCAGAAAATGATAAAGCAGTTGAATTATATATTAAGGAAGGATTTAAAAAAGCTGAGACAGTAGTTTGTTATAATTACCAATTAAAAAAAGAGGAAGAATAAATGAAGGAGATAGTCCGGTCGGCAGGCATAGAGAAAGGTTTAGTGCCTGCCGATTTATTCCTTTTAATATTATATGTTTATGACTGTTTATTTTTTTTTCCTCGATTATCTTGGCACCTCTTTCACCCCACATCAATAATATTATACATGAACTTTATAGTAATGTATCTGTCTTTCGTCCTTCTCCTTATCACTTTTGGAAGTGTTGTTCATATAATAAAAGTAAGGTTGCCAATTACTTTTCGCTTGAAAAAAAACATACAAAATAGAAAGGAGGCGATTAGGTGGCTAAACCTTTAGATCCTAGCATAATTCCTAAATATGTTAATCAATTAGTTATTCCTCCTGTATATAAACCAACGATAGTAACTGACCCAGTTACAGATGAAGAAATAAGTCATAATTATACAATTACAGTGACGGAATTTAAGCAACAAATTCTTCCATCTAAATTTCCTAAAACAACTGTATGGGGGTATGAAGGTATTATTGAAGATTCCAATACTGGTGAACCAGTTTGTTTCCGTAATTCTCCTGGTGCCACGTTTGAAGCTATTCGGGATATCCCTGTTAATGTGCAGTGGGTAAATAATCTTATAGAACCACATTTGCTAGCAGTAGACCCTACTATACATTGGGCAAATCCCAATAATATACCAAGACCTCTACCACCATTTCCGCCATTTCCCCCTGGATTCCCCTTAGCACAGAGTCCGGTTCCTATTGTTACTCATCTTCATGGTGGAGAAGTTCGGTCTGATTCTGATGGTGGACCAGATTCGTGGTTTACTGCTGGAGAGGAAAAGAAAGGTCCTGCGTTTTCTACCTCGCGTACGAATTATCCTAATCAACAGGAACCTACTACTCTCTGGTATCATGACCATTCACTCGGAATTACACGTCTGAATGTATATGCAGGACTTGCAGGATTTTATTTACTGAGAGATCCTAAAAATCCAATAGAACCTCTTCTTCCTAGTGGTCCGTATGAAATTCCTATCGTGATTCAAGATCGTTCATTTAATGAAGATGGTTCATTGTTGTTCCCAACAAATGGTGTGAACCCAGATATTCATCCATATTGGATTCCTGAGTTTGTTGGCGATGTTATTATGGTAAATGGAGTAGTATGGCCAAATTTAAATGTAGAACGTAGACAATACAGGTTCAGGTTGCTTAATGGATCTAATGCACGTTTTTATAACTTGAAACTATCAAATGATCAGTCTTTCATACAGATTGGTTCTGATGGAGGTTTCTTACCATTCCCTGTGACGTTAACTGAACTTTTAATTGGACCGGGAGAGCGTGCTGATATAGTGATTGATTTCTCAATAGTAGACCCTGGAACGACTATTATTCTTCGTAACGATGCAAATATTCCTTTCCCAGATGGAGATCCAGTAGATCCAGACACGGTTGGACAAATCATGCAGTTTACAGTACTCGATACAAATGTAATTCCACCAAATAACCTTCCTGCAGAACTGAATGATATACCTGTATTTATACCAGACAAACACAGGGTATTAACCCTAATTGAAGTAATGGGACCTGGAGGGCCAATTGAAGTGTTGCTGGATGGACAGAAGTGGGGAGCTCCTATCTCTGAATTACCTATGGTAGGATCAACAGAAGAATGGGAGATTGTTAACCTTACAGAAGATTCACATCCTATTCATTTGCACTTAGTACAGTTCCTTCTTGATAATCGTCAAAATTTAGATGCTGAAAGATATGAGGAAGACTGGATTCTGCTGAATGGAGAACCACCTCTTAGTCATCCAACGATACCATTACCTCTAGAACCATATCTACAAGGTAATCCAATTGACCCAAATTTGAATGAACGTGGGTGGAAGGATACTGTAATAATGAATCCAGGTCAAGTTACTCGAATAAAAGTACGTTTTGCACCTCAGAATGTGAATCCTAAAAAAGTAAAACCTGGTGTAAATCTATATCCATTTGATCCTACCTTTGGTCCTGGTTATGTATGGCATTGCCATATTCTAGATCATGAAGACAATGAAATGATGAGACCTTTCAAGGTTATAGGGTTACCTATTATGTTACCAAACCCTCAAACTTGTTGTCAGGTTGTTGTTGAAGGAGGAACGCAGTTAGTTCCACCTGCATTAAAGAATGCTCCTATTGTTCATAAAAATAAAGTATTTGCAGATATTGAAGTGGTATGTCCTGAAAAAGTTGTTATCAACGGTTTTATTAGAAGGACAATAACTTATACTGCTGTTATGGATAACGGAGATAAAGAACCAAATACAATAATTGATGATATTCCGTTTCAGTGTATAATTGACCGAGAAGACGCAAATAAAGGAGATTCTTTCGTTATTACAGGCAAGTCCTTGTTATGTGAGGTTTTCGCTCGTGCGCAAAGTTTTGGAACAAATTGTGTTACAAATGAGGAAGTAGCTTATAAGTTTGTAACAAAAGATATTATCAAAATATGTATAAGAAAAAAATGTTAGCAAGTACTTCATTCTATGATTGAGTGAATCTAAGTATTTAACTCACCTAACAGCAATACTAGTTGAAAGGTGAGTTTTTTCTTATTCAAAATGGTAAAGACTAGATTCTTATTTAATTTTTTTAAAACTTATAAACTTACCATTGTTTTTTACGGGGACAAGTTTATTGTCTATTATGTTTTCTCTACGACATACTTATTTGCTTCAGTTACTTTTACCAATTGATTCATGGTAAACCTTTTTATCTCATTTAACGCATATAATATTTCTTTTTATTTTGTCTGACCATTAGGTGAAATTTTCCTACTATAACCATATAATTTTCTTAAATAATTTTTTGTAATTGTTTATCCATCACCTTGTCCCTTCGTCTTTAATAGATTGTGGCTATATATCTAAAATTATATAGCCACAAATATTGTGATTTGTATTTAATTAACCCTGATTATACATATAACTCCCCATAATATGCTATAAATTTCTGAATTAGAAGATTTCATTGAATTCGAAGGCATACCCAGTTGGTATGTCGAAAATTTAATGGATATCATCTAAACATAAGCAGAGAACTAAAATTTGTGATTTTATGTGAATCGCTTACTCATCGTAGAATGAGCTTTATTAAAAAAAGTATTTAATTTATTATGAATAATCTGGCTAAATGTCATGTGATAAGTCGTATTTCTAAAAATCTTTAATATTTTCTTCATTATCTTCTTTTTTCTTTGATATTAGTTTTTTCATTATTTTAATCTTAATTGGTACTATAACAACCACAGCAATACCGATAATTAACCAACCCCACCAAGGCAAATCTTTCACCTCCTATCTAAATTTTAATTTCTTTTTCATCATATGGGTCAAAATAAGTAACACAAGGACACTGTAAATAAAGGCAATACCACAAGAAGTGGCAAAGCTAATATTTAGCGGTTCACTACTAAATATATTCATATAGGATTGAAATCCCCAATAATGTGGGAATATATAAAATACCCAATGAAGATTTTGTGGTACAAAGAGAGATCCAAATGCAACTCCGATAAAAGTAAATAATAAAACTTTAATTACTGCAATTGAGGATATTAGATTATCAGCTAGTAAGCCAATTAAATATCCTAAGATAACTCCTATTCCTGTTGTAGCAAGCGATGCAATAATGATCTGTCCATAATTTACATTAGTCCCCATTAGAATAAAAACGGAAAGAACTGATAGGACAATACTAGTTATAGAACATATAATTGTATGTGATACAACAAAGTCAAACATCTTGATTGGAGATACGGCTAAGGCTCTGATAGATTTACTTTCTTTTTCTTCAACAATACTTAACCCTATCATAAAACCACCAATTAAGATTGAAGTTAATAGTAACAAACTTGCTGTAATTTCCTTATTTTTCGAACTGGTTTTTTGTAGGCTTATATGTTCAAATTGAGCCTTAGGTTTTTCAGAAAGAATCATATTCATAAGCGAACTAGCAATCTCTTTAGCTTCTCCAGCTTCATTTCCTTCAAGAATAACTACATATTGATTATCTTTTTTAGTTATTCCACATATATCATCCGGTTTTTCAATTCTTTTTTGAAGATCATTATAGTTATCGAACTGTTCTACATTTCCAAAGTTTCTTAGTTCATTAATAAAATTTGTATCTATACTTGAATCTACTGCTACACTTAATTTCATACTTTCCATACTAGGGAGAAACATTCTCATTACAAAAGCAAGTAGTATTGGAAATAAAATAGCATAGATTACCATGTTGTTTCTAAAAAGACTAGTCTTTTCCTTACTAATTAAATTAAATATCCTTTTTATCATACTACTTTCCCTCCTTCATGAGCTTTTTGTGAGTAGTTAGGTAGCTTATCACAAGAAATACTGCGCATTCAGCCAACAATATTAAGTTTAAGGATGTTACAAAATCACTTTTCCCTGAAGGAAAAAGAACTTCTCTAAGTCCAAAAAGCACTGGATATGCAGGAAGCCAAGTAATAAATGATGGAGCAAAGGATGGGCTTAGGTAGGAAGTCAAAGGAAAACCTGCTACTGCGATAATAAATACTCCTACAAATAAGAATTCTTGTAGGTTTTTAAAGAAAACACTTACTGATAAACCTACTAATGTCATTAAGAAACTAGACAAAATGACAATTAAGAATATGGACAAATAGTTAACGCTAAAACCCATTGTAAAAAGTATTACTAACCCTGAATATATTACCGCTAATATAACATTCACTACAGCCTTAGAAAGAACATATTCTAACGTTCCTCCAGGACTTACACGATATGCTTTTACACTACCTTCTTCTTTTTCTTGAAATACCATAACTGAAATCAGGAAAAATCCTAGCATAACTGCTTCCGTTACTATAATAACAGGAATCATATTTTTATTGAATGGTATAGGTTCAGTTTTTGAACGTAGGTAATCAACTCTAAAATTGTTTGTTTCTACAGAATTCCTTATTTTATCCAAAGTAGATTCTATGGTTGAATCTAATACATTTAGAATTTCTGGAGATTCTGAGCCTTGATGTATAATAATAAATTGTGCATTATCTAAAGCTCCTTCCATAATGATACCAATTGAGTTGTTGTTTTTTTCTACTTCTTTTTCTAATTCCTCGCGACTCTGGAAAATTCGAGTCTCATCTATACCTTGCTTAATTAAATAATTCTCAAGAACTTTACCCTCTGAATTATCAAAAAATACTTCATTAGGAGTTAATTTAACATTTTTAGGTATTACAAAGTTTATGAGAATAATCATTAATGTAGCTAAAAATAAGATTACAAAATGAAAGTAGTTGCGAATGGTCACTTTTATATCTTGTTTTAGCAAATTGATAAATCTACTAAACATTATTCAAGCCCCCTACCAGTTAATTTAATGAAAATCTGTTCAAGAGTAGCTTCCTGAGAATGTATTGTTTGGATATTTTGACTTTCCACTAAGTCATGGAATGTCTTTTTATCGTTTTCGTTTTCTAGGAAAAGAATTTCATTAAATACTTTGCTATCCTTCACATATTCTAATTTAACTGATTTCTGACCGTACTGAAGCTTAAGGTTTCTAGGTGAATCCAGTGAAACGATTTTTCCATCGTTAATAAATGCTACTCTGTCACATAATTCATCTGCAACAAACATATTATGAGTAGTCAGAAATATAGTACAACCGTCTTTTTTCTTTTTAATGATTAAATCTTTTATTTTACTGGCTGTACTTGGATCAAGCCCAGATAATGGTTCGTCAAGAAATAGTATTTCTGGATTGTTTACGAGAGATCTTGCAAAGACTAATCTCTGTTTCATGCCTTTAGAATAAGCAGATGATTTCTTGTTTGAAGCATGCTTAAGACCAACCATATCTAGTAATTTCATAGGGTCTTGTGTTGGCACTTGAAATAAACCAGCAAAATATTTTAAATTTTCATATCCCGTTAATTTAGTATATAGATTAGGATGTTCGAAGGATACGCCTATCTTGTTAAAGAATTTCGATTTAATATTTTTAACAGATTGATTGTCATACAAAATTTCACCTTTTTGTAGTTCTAAAAGACCTGTCATTATGTTTTGAACAGTACTTTTACCAGCTCCACTAGGTCCTAAGAAACCAAAAATCTCTCCCTTTTCAATTTCGAATGAAACATTCTTAACTGAATAATCGCCTTTACCTACATAATCATGATATAATTTTTTTACTTCGATCATATCGATCCCCCTCTTACAATTAACACATATTTAAGAAAATATTATAGATATTATCATAATATGTGTATATATTTTTTATTAATTTATTGAGTTAACCTAAGTTGATTTTAAACCACTTCTTAATAACTCTATAAATTGATAAACATATTTACCCCATTCATCATCAGACTTAAAGCGCTCTTTATTTATTAAAAAGGTACCAAAATTTTTTAATAAACCATGTACCATAAAACTAGCTAGATCTATACTAAGATCATTTCTAACTTCTTTATTTTCTAGAGCTTTTATAAGTAATTGTTTATTATATTTATGACCTAATTCGTTTATTTTTTCATTAATTTCAATATTAATATCCTCAAGTATTTCATTATGGATAGTTTGATAAATTTGATATAGGTCAGGGTAGTCTGTATAATAATTAAAACTAGTTAATAGCATCTTTTCCATTAGCTCAAAGTAAGAAAGACTTTGATTTTCTTTTATTAATGTAGACATATAATCAATCTTAATTTGAATTGCTAAATCAATTATATATAGATAGAGCTCATTTTTGCTTTCAAAGTATTGATACATACTACCTTTTGCAACTGATGAATTATTAGCTATAGATTGTATTGAACTTTTTTTATAGCCCTTAGCTGCAAATTCTTTAATTGCAATACCTATGATTCTTTCCCTTTTTTCCTTATCTAAGTTAAAAAAAGTATTCTTAGGCATCCTTTTAGTTCCTTTCATAAATTATTGAAAAATAGATTAAAATTGAATTTAGTAACATTTAGTATTTGTGCTTAATAGATTTAAGACTCATGAGTCATGTGACTAATAGGTCATACGACTTGTTAGTCACATACTAACATATTCTATTATAGCTGTCAATAGATTATGCTAAAAAATATGACTCAATAGTCATAAAAAAATCAAAGTGAGGTATACTATAAAAAAAGATTAATTTAGATAGATGAATTGATTGAATATATATACTTGGGTGAATAAATCTTATCTATTGACAGTAGGTGTTATAAGTACTATAATTACGACTATATAGTCATATTAGGAGTGATTGAATTGCCAAAAGATACTTTTTTTAATTTGAATGAAGATAAAAGAAAAAGAATTATAGATAATGCTTTGGAAGAATTTGCAAAGTACGACTATAAAACTGCATCAGTAAGTAGGATTGTTGAAAAGGCTGGTATATCAAAAGGTAGTATGTATCAATACTTCGAAAATAAGAAAGACCTTTATTTATATTTGCTTGACCTAGTTTCCGAAGAAAAGTTGAACCATATTAGTAAGTCAATTGACCCAGAGGAAAAAGATTTTTTTGAAATGTATAAGCAGCTCAATCTTATTGGTACTCAATTTGATTTAAGTCATATTAAATATAGTAGATTATTATATAATGCTATTCATGAAACGAATAATGATGAGCTTGGCGATATTCCTTCACAAATTATGAAAAAATCAGATGACTTCGTTAAAAATTTTATTTATCAAGCACAATTAGACGGTCAGATAAGAAAGGATGTTGATCTTGAATTACTTGCTTTTCTTGTAAGTCGAATAACTATTGAGATGGCTGATTATATAAGTCATAAGTTTGATTTTTCTTATAGTAAAATAGTTTTAGAAGGAACGGGCAGTCTTCCAATTGACGAAGAGGATATTAAAAAAGTACTTGATGATTTAATAAAGTTTTATAAAACGGGATTAAAGGCTTAAAAAAACAAGGGAATGACCCATGTTTCTTCACATAATTCTATATTGTTATAATAAAGATAGAGATATTAATTTATAAGAAAAAATTCATCAAACCTTCAGGATAACAACCCCTTATAGGGATAGAGTAAACCACCCGTTTTACGGGTGGCGATGATTTTTATTTATAAAACAGTAATTATATTTTGGCTTTTTAATTTTTCTAAATATGCATACAACTGAATATTGAACAAAGCGATATTTCTTTGGGCAGTAGATGTTTGCTGTTTGTGTGTAGCCATATAAACAACTCTTGGTGGTGCAGGATTTTCAAGTTCAACAATCCTGTATCCATATTGCTTCTGATGTGATACTGCTATTGCTTTAGGTAATAATGCCCAGCAATTTCCTCCATCCAAAAAATATTTAAGAAATGACACACTTGTTGTTGTTAATAATGCTGTTGTATTTTGATCGAAATATTTTCCATGCCACATTTTAAATTCAGGTCCCCAGCCACGATATAATTCATTATTTTTACCTATTTTTAGTTCCAGTTCAGAGTCTAATTCATTTGTATGAATTTTAGATTTGGTAATATTGCTATATTTAGATAATACAACAACCATTTCGTCAGTTACTATCGGCTTTACATCTAAATCTTTACTTTTTATCTCATATAATGCAAAGCCTATATCTGCTTTTCTTCTTTCAACAATTGAATATATCATATCAGCAGGGTAACATTGTAAATCTAATTTGAAATTTGGATTATCAAAAATAATATTTTTATATAATGGTGCTAGTCCATCTCCGATCATACTGTCAATAGTAGCAATAGTTACATAAGGATTAAAAGATTTATTATTTAACTTTTCACAGTCATTAAAACTTGCAATAAGGTTATTTGCAATAGGCAAAAATTCTTCACCTTTTGGCGTTAATATAATTTCTCTTTTCCCTTTTTGTCTAAATATTAATTCTACTCCTAATTCTTTTTCAAGCATTTTAAGTCTTGTACCTATAGTCGAAGGCGATAGGTACAGAACACTAGCCGCACGCTGAATATTGCTTTCGTTTACAACGGCTGTAAATATTTCTATGTCTAACTTATCCATAATATTCTCCTAAATAATATATCAATATTAAACTTATTAAAATTATAATTGTTGATTACAAATCTATTATATATAATATACTGTTAAATATCAAGAAAACCCATTTAATATTTTCGTTATTAAATCACAGTGATTTTAACAGGTAATATATCGCTTTTATTTTCGTGTGAAAATGGTATTATATTTGTATACAGATTATGTGCGATTAAAAATTTGTTATTTTATCACCACCTTTCAATAAGCATTGTCTAAAGGGAAAACCTTTCTAAGGGCTACCCGATAGGATTCAACATCTGAGTCATCAGAGTATGATACCTAAGTAAATGATAAAAAATGTATACATTAAGAGATAAGATAAATAAGTGATAGTATTGGCTTTGATAAGTGTATTAAGTAGATAGGTCAATGCAAGTACAAATATGTTGTTCAAATGACAATATTTATAAAGATTTTTTATCATTTACTAATATAAAAAATACAATGTGTTTGACACAAATATAAAAAATATTGTGTATAAACATATTATAGGAGGAGTAAACAAATGAAAAAATATTCAAGTGAGGATATTGCTGAATTATTCAAAGATATTCCAAAAGTTGAAAAAGCATTTTACCCAACACCATTCCACAAATTAGAAAATATTTCAAAAAAATATGGTGTAAATGTATTCATTAAACGTGAAGATATGTCAGGTCCAAGTTCATTTGGTGGCAACAAAGTACGTAAAATAGAATATATTGTCGGTGAAGCAGTAAAAGAAAACGTAGATGCAATAATTACAATGGGTGGTTATCAGTCTAACGCATCTGTTCAGCTTTCACAGTATTGTAATCTATTTGGAATTCATTCTATAGCAGTATTAGGTGACAATCACAATGAAGGTATTCCTAAAGAAAGAAAAGGTAACTTACTTTTGAATTCATTACTTGGTACTGAAATACACCTTATAGTAAGAAAAGAAGCACCTGATGATCCAAACTTAAATCCATTGTGGGAAGAGGTAAAAAATAAAATCAAAAAAATTATGGCAGATTATGAAGCTAAAGGTAAAAAAATAATGTACGTTCCTGTTGGATGTACACATCCTTCAGGTTGGGTTTCATATATTCGTTGTTTCGATGAAATTTATGAACAAATTCAGCCATACGCAAACGATGTTGATTATATTTTCCATGCGAACGGATCAGCTGGTTCACTTCCTGGTTTTATAGTTGGTAAAGCATTAAAAGGTTCTGACTGTAAAATATGTTCTATAAACAACCGCAGATACGGACCTGGAGAACAAGTAAGTGAACAGGATATATTTGACCGCGTTAAATATTTATATGAAAAATTCAATCTTGAATGTCCTACAGACGATGAAATCTGGGCTGAAATAAATATAGACCAGAATTATCTTGGTGAGAAATATGGAGCCCCAACTGATGAAGGCGCTGATGCAATGAGAGAAGCAGCTGAAATGGAAGGATTGTTCCTTGATCCGGTTTACACAGGCAAATCTTTCTCTGGCTTATTAAGCTACATCAAAACAGGAAAAATACCTAAAGGTAGCAATGTAGCATATGTGCATACCGGCGGTACTGGCGGATTATTTAATGGATATCATGTATTCAATCAAAAAACAATTGATTTTATAACAAGAGAACATAAATAAAATTTTAGAAAAATAAAAGGAAAAGGAGAATAATATGAAAGAAAAAATTAATTTCTGGGCGTTAACACCTATTTTGTTATTCTTAGCCTTAACATTTGGCTTTGGGCTTTATTGTGGAAGTTCAAAAATAGTTGATGCAATTGTATTCTTTATGATAGCAACATTTGTCGCAATATTTATGAACACAGACAGACCGGTAATGGACAAAGTTTCAACTTTTGCTAAAGGTGCAGCAAATGAAAACACAGTTATTATGATTTTGATTTTCTTGCTTGCAGGAGGTTTTGCAGGTGTTGCTCGTGCAGGTGGCGCAGTAGATAGTGTTGTAAACTTCTTCCTGTCATTTGTACCTGACTTTATGCTTGTACCTGGATTATTCTTTGTTTCAGCCCTTGTTGCTTTGGCATTAGGTACATCAGTTGGTACAGTTACTGCTATGGCTCCTATTGCAGTTGGCCTTGCAGAAGCTACCGGAATTCCTGTAGCATTAGTTGTTGGTGCAGCTCTTGGTGGTGCAGCATTTGGCGACAATATGTCAGTTATTTCAGATACAACAATAGCAGCTACAAGACTTTGTGGCGTTGAAATGAGAGATAAATTCCGTGTCAATTTCTTTATTGTATTGCCGGCTGCAATATTAACAATGATAATATTTGGTTTTATGACATCTGGACAAGATTATACATTTATTGCAGGTGAATATCAGTTAATACGTATTTTGCCATTTGCAGTTGTACTTATTACTGCACTTGCAGGAGTGAATGTATTCTATGTATTATTAATTGGTATTGGTCTTGCAAGCGGCATTGGTGTAGCTCAAGGCACATTTGTAAGTGAATATGGCCAGATTGTAGGATGCTTGCAGGTATTCCAAAAAGGTATGCTTGGCATGGCTAAAATTTCTATGATTGTTTTGATAGTTGGTGGTATCATCGAAATTATGAAATACAATGGTGGTATTGCATGGATTGTTCAGGCTCTTGACAAACGTGCTCATGGACCAAAAACAGGTGTACTTGCTAATATTGCTTTGACAGTTTTAGTTACAATATTTGTAGCAAATTCAACAGTTGCTATTTCTGCAGTAGCACCAATTGAAATGGAAACAACAAAAAAATACGGTATTGATCCTAGAAAAACAGCAGCTTATGTTGACTTGTTTGCTACATCAACAATGGCTAACGTACCTTGGGGAGGTATGATGCTTGCAGCTGCTTCTACAGCATCAGCTTGTATGACTACAGGTGAATTGACAGCAGTAGAAATTCTTAAATATTCTACATATTCACAGTTAGCTATGATATCAGGTGTTATTATGCTTTTCCTTGGAATACCAAGACTTAAAAATAGAAATGCTAAAAAAGCTTAAAAGAGTTTAGTTATAAATTTTAATAGGCTTAAGCATATAACTTTGAGTGAGCTTAGGCCTAAAATTTACTTCTAGGAGAAGGTATTTATACTTAAAATTCACCTACTGAAGTAAGTTACTAATTTAAGATGCCCCTTATAAAAAGGGCGACTTAAGTTTAAAAAAAATTAGAAGTTAAGGAGTTAAAATGATTACAGCTATTATTATCGCAAATTTTGTTATTGGTATAAGCATAGGAGTTTCAGGTATAGCAGGATTTTTATTACCTATGTTTTATGTAGGTGTACTTACATTACCTGTTGCTGACAGTATGACATTAAGTTTTGCTGCATTTGCCGTATCAGGCATTATAGGAACATTATCATATCACAGAAGCGGTGACATTGATTTTAAATTTATTATGAAATTGATGATAGGAAGTATAATCGGTTCACTTATCGGTGTATGGGCAAATGGTATGGTGGACGTTCGTACCGCTAAAATCGTACTATATATAATGGTATTATGTTCAAGTATATCATTGTTGTTTTCACGCAAAGACGGCGATGAAAATTCAAAATTATATAAACTACGTAATAATAATATTTTTGTTGTTTTAGTAGGCACTTTGATAGCGGCAATATCATCATTCAGCGGTGCCGGAGGACCTATATTATCAGTACCATTGTTATCGTTATTAGGATTTAATATACGTCAAGCAGTAGGTATGAGCTTGTTTAATTCAATATTTATTGCAATACCTGCATTTATTGGCTATTACACTAAAGCAAGTTTATCACAAATATTATTGTTTATGATTTTATGCGCAATTTCACACGGTATAGGTACTTTAATTGGTGCACGTATTTCAAGTAAAATAAATCAACGCATATTAAAACTAGGAATTGCATTTTTCTCCATAATAGTTTCTGTTTATATGCTATGGACAGTTATTTAAAGTAAGGAGAATTTTATGAATTTTCAAATTCAGATTATGTCATGTTTGTTCATATTTACATTTTGTGGGTATACAATACAAACAGTTACAGGCTTTGGAGCTGTGATTTTTGCATTACCACTTTGCATGTTGTTTGTGAATAGGCTAGATGTTTTACCAGTATTTTTAATGATGTCGATATACCAATCTTTAAGTGTCGCATATAAAGATAAAGAATTTATAGATAAAATCGATTTTGCAAAAATGTTTGCATTAGCGATTAGCGGTATGATTGTTGGAATGATGTTAGGAAATATCATTCCAGAACGCCAATTAAATATTTCACTTGGTATATTTATTATTTTAAATTCACTATACAGCCTTTATTTACTTTATACAAATAGACAAAATAAAAAAGTTTTAAAACCTTATCACTATATATATCCAATATTAAGTGGTATGATGCAATCAGCTTATGGAATGGGCGGACCGCTTATTTCTATGTATATGGATAAAGTAACAAACAATAAGAATACATATCGTGGTATGTTATCGCTTTATTGGGGTTTGCTTAATCCATTTATTATAATAGGGTATTTTATACGTGGACAAATAACCATAGATCATTTTTATATGTTTTTATTACTTTTTCCTGCAGTTTTATTAGGACTTTTTATAGGAAATAAAGCTCTTACAAAAATATCAATAATAAGATTTCAAATATTTGTATATATACTGCTTATATGTATAGGCATTACATTATTTATCTAAATATTTATAGAAATTTCTTATAAATATATTAGAAACCATTAAGTTTACAATACAAAAGGCACAGTGTTAACTGTGCCTTTTGTATTAAGAATTATAGTGCAAAAACAAAATGTAGAAAAATACTACGTTCATTTACATATTTCATTTAATTAAAATTAGAGACACTTTAAATGAATTAATTTTTTTGATAGTAATAGAACACAAGATTGAAAACAATAATAAAATAACTGAAAACCTGAGTTATTCAATAGAAGATTTAACTGATAATATAGTATTTAAAGGTTGATCAAAGATTTAAGTTATTTACAGCACTTTCCTTAATTACTTCATATATGAGCATGTTGTAGTTTTTTTAGTTGATATAATAAATATTATTTTGCTATAATGATATTATGCAGGAATTTTATAGTAAATATGCAATTTTTGTTGTCAAAGAATGATATTACTGAGCAAAGGAGTTTTCAATGAAAGCAGAATCAAAATACCAAAACAAATATGATAGTTGTAATTTGACATATGCCTTAAATGTTGTTGGTGGAAAATGGCGGCTCCCTATTCTTTGGGCTCTTTATAAACATGACATTCTAAGATACAACGAATTGAAAAGAGCAATTGAAGGCATCACTAATATGATGTTGACACAGTCTTTAAAAGAATTGGAAAACCACGGCATTGTACATCGCAAGCAATATATGGAGATACCTCCTAGAGTCGAATATTCACTAACAGAAGATGGTAAAGATTTAATCCCAGCTTTGATTGCATTGGCTAAATGGGGAAAACAGATAAAGGAAAAAAATAAGCGCGATTAATCATATATTTATTCGGATTAATGAAAACCTCCTATGAAAATTCCCAGTTTTCAAAGGGGGTTTGTAAATAAATAAGACCTACAAAGGAACATTAAGGTAGCAATTAAAGTAAATAAAAATCATATTCAGTCATGATTCTCATTCAAATTTTTGTTGATTAAAGCGAAAATAACTGATGAATCATAAAGAAATATTATTACATATTCCTCAAAACAGTAATAAAACCGTCTAATATTTTATGAGATTCTTTAAATCCCTTATGCTTGTAGAAGCTAAGTGCATTATCATTACCGTTTGAAACGAAAATAAATAGATCTTTTACATCTAATTGATTTAACCACTTCATGCCTTCATTAAATAATCGTGTACCAATACCAGAGCCTCTATAACCGTCTTTTATAAAAAATTGAGATAAACAACCGACCTGATCTTCAACGGAATTTATATCGAAGAAAGTTGCAAAATCATTATCATAGACTTCTTTAGCTGATAAATTACAGTAAACATAACCAACAACTTCGTCATCATCTTTAGCTATCATAATGAAATTTTTATCCGCCTTTTCTAATGAAGGAAGAAGTCGTGTTTCGAATGACATCGAATCAAACCTTTCAGGTGTAATCTTAGCTTTACTTTTCTGATATACCATCAATTCATTGCATAGTGATTTTACTAAATATGCATCTCTTTCTCTTATAATTTCATATTTCATCATACTACCTCCTTGATATATTGAAATTATTTTAATTTAATTGTAGTACATAGACTAAATTTAACAAGTATGCAGTATTTTATTACTAAGGCAGAAAAAACTGAGTGCAATAGAAATTATGGAAGAAAAGTATAAAATCAATATGAAAGCTGTTAAAACAACATTTGCAAGTTTAGCTGTTTCTGTAATATGTGTATCTTGAATCATTAAGAATTCTAGGGAAGCTAGATCCATTATTTTTTTCTAATATTTCTTTAATTCTATTTTGAACTTTTTAAATGTACTTGTTTTTGGAGCTGTTATAATAAATATTATTTGATGTGAAGATAAAAGAAGTATAAAATAAATTTGTTAGTAATTTATTTTAGTGTATATTAACTAGATTAATCATCTACATATTTTAACAACCAACTAATATACAAGAGGGTGAACTAAGTGGAGTTTAAATTAATAGATATTCAAGAAGCTGTTATTAAATATGCAAACATTATATCTCAAATACTGCAGGTAGAAGTTGAAATAGCAGATAAAAACCTTATAAGAATTGCTGGGACAGGCATATTTAAAAATAGAGTAAACAAAGATATGTGTAATGAAGGTTGTGTTTACAAATTTGCGTTAGAATCGGGTGAAACTCAAATAATTCATAAACCTCGTTATCATGAGCTATGTTTGACATGTCTAAATAGAAATACCTGTGAGGAAAAATTTGAAGTGTGTACTCCGATAAAATTAAAAGGGGTGCCAATAGGAGTTATAGGGCTAATTTGTATAAATGAAGCTCAGAAGAAACATTTATTGTCTAATTTTGATGTACATATGGAATTTTTACAGCAGATTTCAGAATTTATCAGTATTGCTGCATATGAAAAGTGGGAGAAAGTACGAGAACAAAATTATTTGAAATCATTAAATTTTGTTATCGATAAGATAGAAAATGGAGTAATTATTTTAAATAAAGATAAATATATAACTCATATTAATGAAAAGGGTATTAAACAATTAAAGTTATCAGATGATTATAGTAGAAATATAGTAAATATAACGCTTATTGGTGATAGCTTCTTGGAATTTAAAAAATATCAAGTAACAATAAATAAGAGAAGCTATAATTTAATAGGAGAACTTTATAAATTAAAGCTATCAGATGAACAATTCGATGAAATGTTAATTTTTGGTGATGAAAAAAAGATTAAAGATAATATATCGAAATATACAAATATAAATCAAGTTATTACATGTGAAGATATTTTAAGTAATTCAAATAAAATGAGTATTCTAAAAAATAATATAAAGAAAATAAGCTTATCTAATTCAACAGTTTTAATAACTGGAGAAAGTGGTACTGGCAAAGAATTATTTGCAAGAGCTATTCATAATGAAAGTATAAGAAAAACTAAACCTTTTATTGCAGTAAATTGTGGAGCTATTCCAGATGCTTTACTTGAAAGTGAACTTTTTGGTTATGTAAAAGGAGCTTTTACAGGAGCTAATCCAATAGGTAAAATAGGTAAATTTGAGCTTGCTGACAAAGGAACGATTTTTTTGGATGAAATAGGAGACATGCCGATTTATCTTCAAACAAAACTACTAAGAGTATTGCAAGAAAAGAAGATAACAAAAATTGGATCGAACAAAGTTATAGATGTTGATATAAGAGTTATAGCTGCAACTAACAAAGAACTTATTAAAGCTATTGAAGAAAATAAATTTAGGGAAGATTTATACTACAGATTAAATATAATTCCTTTTGAAGTTCCCCCACTAAGAGAAAGAATAACTGATATTAGAATATTAACAAATTATTTTATCAAGAAATATTCAAATTTATTTGGCAAGAAATATTCAAATATAGAAGTAAAAAAAGAAGTATGGGATGTTTTTTTTATGTATTCATGGCCTGGGAATGTACGTGAATTAGAGAATACAATTGAATTTATGATTAATATGGTAGATAACAGTGGGATACTTGATTTGTCAACAATACCAAAGAGTATTATTCAAAATAAAAGAGAAATAAAGAAAAAAAGTGTGGATTTATGCAAATTACATGAACTAGAAAAAAATGCTATCAAAAGAGCTTTAGAAATCTATGGCTCAACAACTGAAGGAAAAAAAGCAGCAGCAAAAAAGCTTGGTATAGGAATCGCTACTTTATATAGAAAGATGAAACATTATAATTTATCAAAATGATAAATAAATAAGACATAAATATTGTAAAAACAAGATACTTAAATATAATTGTGGAGAAGTTATCAAAGTGATAAAAATTATCATTTTAATAACTTTTTTTATTAAGATCAATAGATATGTTTTTAAAGAAGCTTAAAAATAACGCATTTTTAATTAATAAAACAAGATGGCATGTGATTTGCAATATGGATATATGAAAGCTGTATACAGTAAAAAATTAATTTTAGTTTTAAGAGATTTAACAAAAGAATAGAGAAATTATTAATAAAGCTACAAAAACAAGCTTGGATATGTAAAAGCAATAATTATAGAAGCTGATAATAAAATATAGAGTAGGAAAAGGTTTTATTAGATAGCTTAGTTATGGGGTTATTAGAAATAAAAAAATTGTAATTATAAAAATGTTACTTTATCATTATAAAATTTAAAATCAAATTTATTGCTAAATATTAAAAGGAGGAAAAAGTATGAATGAGTGTTTTAAGTTAGTACATTATGATAGAAAAAAAGATAATTTGTTTCCTGTTGATAATTTTGGTTATAAAAATGCTCAAAAGGTGCAAAAATTTCACGCAAGTTTTCCAGAGTATTCAGAAACTCCATTGGTAAAATTAGATAACTTGGCACAAAATTTAGGAATTAAAAAAATCTTTGTTAAAGATGAGAGTTATCGCTTTGGACTAAATGCTTTTAAAGTATTAGGGGGTTCTTATTCTATAGGGAATTATATTGCTAAAGCTTTAGGATTAGATATAAGTGAACTACCATATGAGCGTTTGATTTCTCATGAAATTCGAGATAAATTTGGAGAAAAAACATTTGTTACAGCTACAGATGGTAACCATGGAAGAGGAGTTGCTTGGACTGCTAATCGACTAAAACAAAAGTCAGTAGTGTATATGCCAAAAGGATCTGCTGAGGAAAGACTTAAAAATATTCAAGCACTTGGTTCAGATGCTAGTATAACTGACCTAAATTATGATGATGCAGTACGCCTTGCTAATTCTGGAGCTGAAAAAAATGGGTGGATAATGGTCCAAGATACAGCATGGGAAGGATATGAGGATATTCCATCTTGGATTATGCAAGGATATACTACTATGGCTTATGAAGCAGCACAACAATTAAAAGCATATGAAATCGAGAAGCCTACACATATTTTTCTACAAGCAGGAGTAGGAGCTCTGTCAGGAGGAGTTACTGGCTTTTTTGCAGACTTATATGGCGACGAAGAAAGACCTATAATAACTATCGTAGAACCAAATAAAGCAGATTGCATTTATAGAACAGCAAAGGCTGATGATGGCAAATTACATTTTGTAACAGGTGATATGGATACTATTATGGCAGGTCTAGCATGTGGAGAACCATGTACTATTGGGTGGAAAGTTTTACATGACCATGCTGATAATTTCGTTTCTTGTCCTGATTATGTTGCAGCAAAAGGAATGCGAGTTTTAGGTAATCCTATAAATAATGATGCAAGAGTAATATCAGGTGAGAGTGGTGCTGCAACACTAGGTTTTGTAAGTGAAGTAATGCAAAATAAGAGTTTAGACTGGTTAAGAGAAGAATTACAATTAGATGAAAATTCAACAGTTTTATGTTTTTCTACTGAAGGTGATACAGATAAAGAAAATTATCGACGAATAGTATGGGATGGCTTACATGAAAGTTATTAAATAAGAATAATCCTAAAGAAACTTGGTGTAAAACAAAACCAAAAACGAACTGAAGAGGAGGAATTGTAGTATGTTTGAAATGATTGTTAATGCTACGGATTTTTTATGGGGAACTCCCTTGATGATTTTAATGGTCGGTACAGGATTACTTTTAAGTGTTCGAACAGGTTTTTTTCAGATTAGAGGGTTTGGTACTGTATGTAAAAAGACTTTTGGTGAATTGTTTAATAAAAGCAAATCAAAAACTACTAATGAAGGTAACTTAAGTTCATTTCAAGCTTTAACAACTGTTTTAGCAGGAACAGTTGGAAGTGGAAACATTGCGGGAGTAGCCGCAGCTATTGCTATTGGCGGACCAGGTGCAGTTTTTTGGATGTGGATTATAGCTTTAGTTGGTATGATGACAAAAATGGCTGAAGTAACTTTAGCAGTAAAATATCGTAAAAAAGGTGAAAATGGAGAATTTTATGGTGGACCAATGCATTATATGCGTAAAGGCATGGGAAAAGCTGGTGGTATTTTAGGAGGTATTTATGTAGTTGCTTTATTGGTTGAAGTTATAACTGATGCTTGCTTTGTTCAGACAAATACATTAGCAACATCAGCACAAGATGTATTTGGTATTCCTTTAATTGTAAGTGGAATTGTTTTGGTTGGTTTAAGTATTTTAATAATTATGACAGGTGGTATTAGAAAAATAGGTAACGTTTGTGAAAAGCTGATTCCGCCTATGGTTATAGTTTTTATTGTTGGAGCACTAGTTGTCATTATTTCTAATATTGGGAATGTTCCAGCCGCTTTTGCAATGATATTTAAATATGCTTTTTCACCAGCTCCAGCAGTAGGAGGGTTTGCAGGGTCAACTATTTCTTTGGCAGTAGGACGTGGCGCTTCTCGTGGAATATTCTCAAGTGAAACAGGTATGGGAACTGCTACAACTGTACATGCAACAGCTCAAACAGATCATCCAATTCATCAAGGTATGTATGGTGTTATAGAAGTATTTATTGATACAATTATTGTATGTACATTAACAGCATTATCAATAATCGCAAGTGGAGTTTGGTGTAATGGTCATACAGGTGTAGTACTTACATTTGATGCTTTTAGAAGTGTTTGGGGACAATTTGGAATAATTATTCTTTGTGTTTCTGTTATATTATTTACGTATTCATCCTATTTAGGTTTCTTTATTGAATTCCGTACATGCATAGAATATATTTTTGGAGAAAAAAGTGTAAAATATCTACAGTGGTTTTTCTTTATTCCACCAATTCTAGCGGTAACTATGGAAGTTGAAGCGATATGGTCTTTAGCTGATATTGCTGTAGGATTTATTGTTATACCTAATTTGATTGCTTTGATAGCTATGAATGGCAAATTTGTAGAACTTTTTAAAGAATATACACGAAAAAAGAAAGCTACTTCGTAATTAAATAATAGAGGGTTACTCTAAATCATTTCCTTGCATAGAAGGATAATTAAAAGAAGATGACTATCAGTCATCTTCTTTTTTACACTAATTATTTTTAAATATCTAACCAAATCCTACTTAACCAATCCAGCCTCTTTAATTCTTTCTTTAAATCTATTACCAATACTATCTGTATTTTTAACTTTGTTAAATAAAATCCCATTATCAACAATGGCAAGATTTGCTTTTGAATCAGCAGTTGCAAAGCCATTGTTATATAGTACTCGTGATTCACCAACTGGCCAGAAACCTGTATTACCTTGTTTAGTAATATCAAAATACTCTGGTACATTTCTAGTAATCTTAGTTAGTATATCATTTGGAGTATCATACTCTAGATTTTCACTAAAAGCAGGCGCTACCGGCAAAACGCCCTTATAGGGCATGAACAAACCCCCAGCTAAGCTGGTGGTCATGATTAAGCCGTTATCTACTAAGTGATTGAAGAAGTAAATCTTTTAGTGCATTAATTTTTGCTTTATGACTATAAAGTGATTTTGAATAACACTTATAAAGACTTGAATATTCAAATTAAACAACACACCTACTAAAGTAGGTGGATTTAGGTATAAATGTCTAAGACTGAAAGTCTTGTTTAGGCTTAAGCACAATAAATTTACTATTCTTCAACCTTAAAATCACTTTTAGTAACTGGTATTTATTGGTTTTCTATATAATTTTTCACTATTCCTTCTGTTACATTACCTACTGCCCGCAAAAAATATCCTCTTGCCCACAAATGTTGTCCCCAATACCTTTTTCTTAACTCTGGGTACTGTTCTTGTAATAATCTAGACGATCTTCCTTTCAAGTACTGTACTGTTTTACTTGGTGATAAATTTGGTGGACATGATACTAACATATGAACATGGTCTTTTCCTACACTACCTTTTATCATCTTGATATTTCTTGCTTCACATCCTTGTATTATTAAGTCTCTTAGTCTTATTGAAATTGGTTTTACTAATACTTTATATCTGTATTTTGTAACCCATATTATATGGTACTTAATATTATATATCGCATGACTATTTTTATTATATTCCATACTAATCACCTCTTGATTAGTATGTCTCAAATTATTAAGGCTTAAAGCGTATACCGTCTAAAGACGGTGGATTTAGACCACGCACTTAGAAATTAAATAAATTTTTGAAAAATATCAATGAAAGATTTAAGATCTTTGACCATGAGAATTTGTTTTACAATCTTGCTATCAGAGAAGATTTTAGTAATAAGATCGTAGATTATGTGAAAATGGTAAGAATCTTTATCACTAATAACAATCATGACAATGACTTTTATATACTCATCGTTCCAAAGCATTGGTCGGTCATTGATGATGATTTGTAAAGCGCTTTTTTTTGCATCAAGTTTACAAGAGTGAGGAAGTGCTAATATGTTAAAAAAAGAGGTACTTGACATTTTTTCGCGTTTTAAGACATCAAACACATAGTTTTCATCAACATATTTATTGTTTTCAAGCTTTTTACATAAGTAATGAATAGCATCTTTTGTATTTTTAAAATAATGATTAATTTCAAAAAAATCTTTTGTCAAATATTTGTCTAGATATCGTTTTAGTTCATGGAGATACATTGTACGTTTTAGTGAAAGAATTTTGTTGTTTAGAATACTGAAATCATTTGCGGTCAAAAAAGGAGAAATAGTAACTGCATTCGGTAAATTTTCGATTGGAAGAACAGAAATAATCAGTTTATCCAAATATAAGTCATCCGCTAATTTTTCGATATCCAATGTATCATAAATCTCTGTAATTTCCAAATGAGCACTTGTGTGTACTCTTAGTTCTTTAACGATTGTATTCGTAATGTCAAAGTAGGATGGACATACCAGAACACCAGAGACACGAGATTTAATAGTGGATCTTTCTTTGAGATAGAAACCAAGATGAAATGCCACAAAATCGATTTCATCTTGATGAATAGTATCCTGTGGATTCTCTTGAACTCTATCAATAATGTGGGTTGCAACTTCATATAAAAAGGGGCATTTGTTTCTTATATCGAAAAAAATAGGCGTTGCTGGAAATAGTCTAAAAGATGATCGTATCTGAATTCTTTGGAAATGGTGTGTGAGTTTTAACAAGAATTCATCATAAGTAAAACTACAGTCAAAGTGATGTTCTGCTAATTTCAAGGCAGCTTGAAATTTGGTGTATGTTTTTTGAAATGTAAGTGTTATCATCAGTGGAGAATCGTCAGAGTAATCCGTTGTACTAATGATGGCTATGCAAAGAAAATAGACTTCCCCCTTAGTAAAATGAAAATTAAAGCGTTCTCCTAAATCGTTTGCTATATCGATTGCTGCTTGGTAATCCGGGAATAGTTGTATATTTTCAAAGTAGCAGGCATCATCTTTCATAATGTTACCGTGTTGTATACGGAAAATCTGAATGATAAGCATCATTAATAAATCATAGAACAAAAAACCATTTATGTTCAACCCATTTAAGTCAATATGCTTTTTAACAATTGTAAGAATAGTAGTTACATCAAATTCTTGAAAGGTATGTTTTAAAAAGTTGAAGTTTGAAAGCTTAGCTTCTTCAGTTTGTTTTATACAATAGGCACTGAGTTTCCTTTTATTAATTTCATCGCCTTCAAACTTTAGATTATCCTTTTGACGACGGATCTTAACCTCATAATTTTTTATATAAGAAGAAATGTCAAGTAAATCGACTTCTAAAGTGCGCTCGCTTATAGAAAGTACATCGGTTAATTCATTGATGGAAACGCCATTTTGGTTCAGTAACTTTCGGATGATATAGTAATGGCGTTCATTTGGTGTTTCAGGCAAGGCTACTTCTGTTTTATAGAATTTACCAATAGAAGTAGCCTTAGGATTAATGCGATAACCATTTTTGGATGATAAAATCAGCGGTTGGTTATTGTGCGATTTGTTTATATCTTTTATATAGTTACGAATTGTTCTACTACTAATATGAATATAAGAAGCCAATTCATCCGCGGAGATCCAGCCGTTTACATTTGAAAGATGATTTATTAAAAGTTGATGATTTTTTTTCATAAAAAACCTCCTATTTACAATGGTACATTAGAAAATTCATTGACTACAACACTATTATAACAATATTAAAATAAAAAGTACACGATTAAAGTAGGTGTTTTTCCTGTTATAGGAAAAAAATTGAATTTATCCAAACTTGGACGTTGTATACAATAAAGATGTTCACTCAACAACGTATGGAGGTTTATGATGAATAATAAGAAAATGATTTTATCGAGTATGTTCAGGTTCCACATATCTG
Source organism: Abyssisolibacter fermentans (assembly GCF_001559865.1). Lineage (NCBI taxonomy): Bacteria > Bacillati > Bacillota > Clostridia > Eubacteriales > Clostridiaceae > Abyssisolibacter > Abyssisolibacter fermentans. Next base: position 34,648 of record NZ_LOHE01000038.1, on the reverse strand, counting down.
CCGAATATAGCAGAGATGCTAATTGAGAGAAAAGAAACAATTAAGGTAGCAGAATGACATTTGATGGATATCGAAGAGTACAGACTGAATTCAACAGGTAAATTTGTACAGAAGATGTTTGAATGGAAACAAAAGCAATCTTAACAATAGATTTGAAAGAAGCCGTCAAGATTGTAACTTCGTCATCTGTACAATCTGTCCGGGAAAATCCGATGCAAGAATATTGGATGAGACCCAGTTTCTCGTATAATGTGTATCTTATAATAATGAAGTTATATCGACAAACCTTCAAGAGGTCAATGTATTTTTGAGGGTTTTTTATCATTAAATGATCGAATTGTAAGGTAAAAAGTAGACCTAAATACAATGAAAAAGCACCTACGCAGACAAAAGATTACGATATCGAATCCACGCTTTAGCCAAACCATTTTTCTCAAGTTATTTAAATTGAACTATCAAAAGATATTTGATTGAGTGAATTATCTCAAGAAGTATAAAATATACAATAGGCAAAAAAGCATATATATTTCCTAGTAATAGGAAAATAGTATGCATTTTAAATGGTTATACAATATAATATAATGCCAATATCAACAAATTTACGCATAAAATAAATATGGTTAGGAGAATTGTGATGAATGACAAGAAGATGATTTTAGCGAACATAGGTTCAGGTTCTACATATCTGCCGGATATAGCAGAGATGCTAATTGAGAGGAAAGAAACCATGAAGGTAGCAGAATGGCGATTGATGGATATCGAAGAGTACAGGCTGAATTCAACAGGTAAATTTGTACAGAAGATGTTTGAAGATGCCGGAATGGAAACAAAAGTAATCTTAACAACAGATTTGAAAGAAGCCGTCACAGATTGTAACTTCGTCATCTGTACAATCCGTCCGGGAAAATCCGATGCAAGAATAATGGATGAGACAATCCCATTTAAATACAATTTAATTGGTCAGGAGACAACCGCACCCGGCGGGATGATCATGGGTTTTAAAACAATTCCGGCAATACTGGAAATTGCAAAGGCAATTGAGGAATATGCGGCGAAGGATTGTTACTTAGTCAACCTGGCTAACCCATCGGGTATGCTTGCGGAAGCTTTGGAACGCCATACAAATATTAAATACGCAGGTCTTTGCAATGGTCCAACCGTTATTCGTACCGCAATGAAGGAGATTTACGGAGCTGGGAATCCGGATGATGTTTTCGTAGAAGTCATCGGATTGAACCATTTGATCTGGTGTAAAGTCTTCTATAAAGGTGAGGACGTAACCAACGACGCATTCTTAAAATTGAATGATTGGGCAGCAGTAAACGTACCGCCGCTTAGAACAGAGTTTGTAGAACCGGATTTGCAGAAGTTCATAGGATGGATTCCTATGGGACCATACTTAAAATTCTACTATGATTATAAGGGATCCTTGGAAGATTTAAGAGATTCGAGCATTTACTGGCCGGCAGTTTTGGAAAAAGTCACCAAGAATGTAGGACCGGTTCTTGAAGGGTTAAAAATTCCGGGACATGCTACAAGAGCAGAAATTGTTCAAGAAGTAGAGAAGAGGACATTTGAACTTTATGACAAGCTTGATCCAAGAGGATATGCCTTAGCTACAAATACCCGTGGAGGAAAAGGATATGGCGAGGCAGGGATTACATTAATCAATGCTATCTGGAACAATACAAATGAAGTATTCAGCCCGGACGTAGCAAGTATGGGAACTATTCAAGGATTAGATTCGGTATGCGTATGCACGACAACCGCTTTAGTAAATGCTTCCGGTATTCATCCAATCGCATTCCCTAAATTACCGGGACATATGATGAGCAAGATTCTTGCGGCAAAAGAATACGAAAAACTTGCGGTAGAAGCTGCAATTACAGGAGATTATCACACCGCATTGGAAGCACTGATTGCCAATCCGTTGATCAGCTCTTATTATGATGCAAAAGGTGCTCTAAATGAACTTTTGGTTGCTGAGAAAGAGTTCCTTCCACAGTTTGCAGATGCAATTGCTGAAATAGAAAAAAAGCAGTTTAGTAGATAAAAAGAAGGATTAGTGTGAAATATATCTTGGGGAATCTGGGCATGACGAATAAGCCATCGTAATTCATTCAAAAATTACAATCGCTAGAATATAGAGATGTGTTGAATCTTTTTAAGTGGGTGGGCTACTTACCAAACTTTTTGAAATGATATACCCTTGAGCTTGGAGAAGAATAATAGCTTTTGATATATATTATTCTTTCTTTTCTTCAGAAATTACTTTAGGCATAGCAGAATAATTAATATCTGTAGGATTGAAGGACTCATTTTTAATAAGATATGGTAGATACAAGTAAGGATTTTTCTTGCAATTGCAATGATTGCTTTTTTATGACCTCAACAACCCCATCTTCTTATTATTAAGAGATTTACGTAATAAAGATTTACAATGTTCAGGAGAGAAAGAATCAGAAGAACCTGATTCACTACACTGAATCAAGTATTGAATTATTTCAGAAGAAGACTTACCAAAGGTATCAGAAACTACATTAGAAATAACGATATTAGAGACAGTAAGGAAGTTCTTAACACGATTCTTTTCACTTGAGCGATTGGAGACTAGCTTTGTTCTATATCGGCAAATATCCCTTAAGTTTCTTATATCAACAGGTGGAATAAAGCGTCTATGAACAAGACCATGTTTGTGGAGGTCAGCAAGCCAAAGAGAATCCTTTTTATCGGATTTCTTACCGTTAATAGCTTTAACATACTTTGGATTTGCAAGCGTAAAATTACAAGAATCTGCAAGGATGTTAAAGATAGGAATCTAATATTTACCAGTAAATTACATACAGACATGTTTACAATTATGATCCAGTAACCAAGATTTGAGTTTAAAGAAGTTACTATTAAAAGTAGTAAGGTAGCAGTTTCACAAGTAGTTACATTATTCATGTCGGTAGAAGCAATCGTAGCCACCACAAAACGCTTGTGGATATCAATGCCACAGCAAATAGGAAAAACAATTTTTAACATAAAAAAAGTCTCTTTATAAAAAATAGAAGACATATAGTCATTGACTGAATATCCAGCTGTAAAAATGGTAATTGTTTTACAAAAATTAGCGTGCGTGCTCGATGAAACATTTATTTGTGCTTGAAAAAGATATTCGACACATGTTAAAATGCGGATTTTTATCAAAAGGGATAATATTCTACTTCTTCGGCCGTGTTCTGTAGTATAACTATATATCTTCATAAGGAGAATAGCTAGAAAAGATAGAATTAAACACTAAAATTATATTTCATAACAATTTGTGCCTTGAGGACAGCGAAAGGAGTGTAGGTTAAGATGAGTAAGCATTTTGAAATTGCAGAAAATGTAGTAAAGTTGCTTGGTGGAAAAGAAAATATATCAAATGTTTATCACTGTATGACAAGATTGCGTTTTAATGTAAGAAATGCAGAAGTTGCGGATTTGGAAACGATTAAGAAAATTAGTGGGGTACTGGGCGTATCTAATGCGAACGGAGAATTGCAGGTTATTATTGGACCGGCAGTTGAGAACGTTTATAATGAAATCGTACGTTTATTAGATATTCAAAAAACAGAAGAGATTCAAGAGAATCTAGATTCAGGATTAAAAAAGAAATTTACATTCAAAGGTTGGGTTAATAGTGTATTAAATGCTTTGTCGGCAAGCCTAGCACCATTAGTCCCATTATTCGTCGTTGTGGGGGTATTCAACACTGTTGCGGTACTAATTGGTCCACAATTCCTCAAAATAGTCACGGAAGATTCGGATATTTATAAAAACTTCTATTTTGTCGGTCAAGCTATTCTATACTTCCTCCCGATACTAATTGCGTATACTGCGTCGAAGAGATTCGGAAGTAACACTTTAATTACAATGGCTTTTGCGACAATCATGCTATATCCTAATTTAATTGAAATCACTAAAGTCGGTAATCCGTTCACTGTATTAGGTATACCGATGACATTGATTGATTATAGTACATCCGTTATTCCGATCATCATGATTGCATGGGCACAGTCTTATATTGAGAAATTTATAAGTAAGTTTACGCCGGATATTGTCAAAGTTATCGTCGTTCCATGTTTAACGATTCTAGTTATGTTACCGGTTGGACTGAGCCTACTAGGACCAGTCGGTAATTATATCGGTGTGTTATTAGGACAAATCATTGTTAAATTATATGATGTTGCAGGCCCGTTAGCTACTATGATTGCCGGAGCTGTATTTATTATCATTGGAGCATTTGGCATCAGTCGTCCAATCTTTTTCATTTGTTTATCAACTATGCTGACCAATGGCGTAGAGTATGCTTTTATGCCAATCGCCATGGCAGTAGGTAACTGGATTGCTATGGGCGCGGATTTAGGCTATATCATTAAAGCCAAGACAAAAGAGCAGAGACAACTGGGTATTTCATGTTTAGTTGCGCTTTTTCTCGGTGGCGTATCAGAACCTTCCTTGTACGGGATTTTCCTTGTTCGTCGTAAACTGTTGATTTCAACTGCGATAGCGGGTGCTATTTCAGGCCTTTATTTAGGGATTATGCACGTTGGCTATTATGTGTTTGGCCCTAGCAACTTCTTAAATGTTTTAGGGTTTGTCGGAGGAGATAAATCGAATTTCATTCAAGGCGTTATTACATGTGGCATTGCGTTCGTAGCGGCATTTGTGTTTACGGTTTTACTGGAAAAGGGTGAAGAACAAGGTGCTAATTAGTGAAGGATAACACTTGTTGACAATGATAGTGGTGTGAAAAAAAGATAGGTTTGATTAAGCTGAATAAAAATATTTAGAGAAGAAATGGAGTTGAAAAATAACGAGCGGATATGAAAGAATTTACTTACACAATTAGAGATGAAATGGGAATCCATGCAAGACCGGCTGGATTATTGGTTAAAAAGACTTAAGCTTTCGCGTGTTCAGTAACCATTGCAAAGGATAATCAAGAAGTAAATGTAAAAAGCATCTTAGGTATTATTAGCCTTTGCGTAAAATGTGGTCAGCAGATTGCTATAAAGACTGATGGATCTCAAGAAGAAGCTATAGAGGCACTTAGGCAATTTTTAGAGCAAATTCTCTAAAATGTTTATATAATTTAATTCAAAGTACAGTTGGTTTTCCGTCAAGAAATCAGACATATCCCGGTTGATTTGTCTATTTTCTTGATGGAAGACCAAATTGATATATAAACTATGATAGTTTTTATAGTCAATATATATAACGAACAAAAATTAATTAGAAAGAAAGGGAAAGATATATGGGATTGTTTGATAAAATATTAAAAAACAATATTCGGGATGAAAAAAAAGATGAATGTGTAATTTATTCACCTGCTGATGGAGAATTAATCGCTTTATCAGATATTGGAGACGAGATTTTTTCGGCTGGTATGCTTGGAAAAGGTTGTGGTTTGCGTCCTTCGGAAGGGTGTGTGTATGCGCCATTTACCGGTAAAGTGGTTCAGATTGCAAAGACAAAACATGCGATTGGACTTATCAGTGATGATGGCGTAGAGACATTAATCCATGTTGGTATTGATACGGTTTCAATGAATGGAAAAGGTTTCGAACTAAAAGTACAGGTAAACGATCAAGTAAAGCGTGGTCAGTTACTTATGACATTTTCTGTTTCGAAAATTAAAGAAGCCGGTTATGACGATGTTATTGTTATTGCTGTGACCAATACAGGAGACTATGAAGATATTAAATTTTTTGGTGCCGGTAAAATTGAAAAAAGTACAAAGATTTTGATGGCGAAAAAGTAAGTGAAAAGGTATTAGGCTAATTAATAAATGTTTTTTTAGGACAATTACAAAGATATATTTAGTTAGGCATGGAGAAAAGTTGTTTAATGCAGAAAACCAAGTGCAGGGGTGGTGCGATTCTCTACTTACGCAAAAAGGGATATTACAGGCGAAAATGCTTCAGGATAAGCTGAAGAAAATATTTTTTGTACGAGCATATAGTTCATCCAGTGAAAGAGTAATAGATACGGCAAACTATATTATAGAAGGTAGAGACATCCCATTATGTGTTACAAAGAACCTAAAAGAACAAAATTATGGTCTTTGGAGGGAAAGGAAAATACGGTACTGAGAAGTGGAAAGAATCTTGATGAAAAAAAAGAAATAAACGTGATTATCGATGCGATGATGAAGAGATATGAAATGTATGGTGGTGAAAATTACGATTCAGTCATAAATGCGCGATAAGACAAGGGGACAGGTACATTGTCTAAAGGGTAGTTCATTTTGACCAAAAAGGAAGAAATGATATAACTAAAAAGTAGGAGATGAAAGAGGATGATTTATTTGTTTCTATAACATGCTATATTATCTACAATAAGGATAGCAATATTAAGTTAGAAGAAAAAATTTTCAACTTTAACCTTAGGCATAGTTATTAACACAAGCTGTCCATTCAGTGTATTGATATGTACCATTACCTTGTTTTTCTCCTGTTGAATAAGTCATTAAATAATCACTTTTTTCTTTTAATTTATAACAAGGTGCAAGATGTCCCTTACCTCTATAGGTGGCGGGTATAGATTATATTTAACAGGTGGTGTGCAATCTTTCGCCTTGTTGAAACGGTGTGTTACAATTACTACGTAATTGCTTTGTTGTTATAAACTAATAATACTATCATAGGGATATGTTGTAAAATGATTAATAGAAGGATAATTAAAAGAAGATGACTATCAGTCATCTTCTTTTTTACACTAATTATTTTTAAATATCTAACCAAATCCTACTTAACCAATCCAGCTTCTTTAATTCTTTCTTTAAATCTATTACCAATACTATCTGTATTTTTAACTTTGTTAAATAAAATCCCATTATCAACAATGGCAAGATTTGCTTTTGAATCAGCAGTTGCAAAGCCATTGTTATATAGTACTCGTGATTCACCAACTGGCCAGAAACCTTTATTACCTTGTTTAGTAATATCAAAATACTCTGGTACATTTCTAGTAATCTTAGTTAGTATATCATTTGGAGTATTGTATTCTAGATTTTCACTTAAAGCATTAGCTAATTTCATAATGATTTGCCAATTTTCTATATTGACTAATGGTTTAATTGCTTGCTTTATAGGTTGTATTCTTCTTTCACTATTAGTAAAAGTACCATTTGACTCAGCAAAGCCAGCAGCTGGTAAAACAACATTTGCAAATTTAGCTGTTTCTGTAACATGCGTATCTTGAACCATTAGAAATTCTAAGGAAGATAGATCTAGCCTGTCACTTATATCTTCGCCAAATACAAGTAAACCTTTAATTGTTTTAGTATTTACACCTTTTATAACCTTATTAGCATCCATTGTTATACCAATATCAGCTAATCCTTGGCTGTTATTATTGGCTTTAAGCTGAATTATACCGCTTCTTGCTTTTCCAATATGACCAGCTATTACAGCTATATTTGCTATAAGTTTAGCTGCATCAGCAGTAATTTCATTTTGCTCAAATACAATCATTGCTTTCTTCGAATTTACATATATTTCAGCTATTTTTTTAGCTTCTTCACTAACTTTAATACTATCTAATGATTTAATAAATTCATCTAAATGATTAACATTAGGTACTTTATTGTCTTTTATATCAAGTATGGCTTTTGCTATTTCCTTTAAGAAACTGATATCAGTAGCATTTACGGCTATACTGCTATAGTCATTGAGCTTAGTATGTTTTTTATTTATAGTTATCAGTTTAGCACCTGCCTTAACTGCTTGTTTAATCTTAAGTCCTACTATAGTGTTATTATTAAATATATCATCCTCGATTGCTATGATAGTATCGGTACTTAACAATTCTTCAAAAGTATTAGTTGAAGCATCATATCCTAATACATCTACAATACCTTCACTTATTCTATTGAATGAAGCAATTTTATCAGTGTTTAATACACCAGATAATTCTTTAGCTATAAAAATCTCTTCATTTGTGTATCTATCTGATAAGGATACAGCTAGGGATTCACTACCATATAATAATGATAAACTTTTAGCTCTTTTAGCTACATAAAGAGCAGCTTCCTCAATTGTTACCTCTTTTAGCTCTCCATCTTTCCTAATCATAGGACTTGTAATTCTTTTAGTATCATTAAAAGCATTATAACCAAATCTACCCTTAATACATAATAATCCATCATCAACTTCGCTATCTTTATTTGGTTTTGAGCGTAATAATAAGTCACCTTTAGCTTCGACTTTTACATTACATCCAACACTGCAGCCTGAACAAATCGTATTTGTAATTGCAGGTTTAAGTGGTACAGATTTTTCAATAGGTAATCTTTCTCCTAATGCACCTGTTGGACAAACAGAAATACATTGTCCACATGCAATACAGTCTGAATTTTTTAGACTAGTATCAAGACCAGATTTAACAATAGTATCGAAGCCTCTATCAATTAAATCTAATGCACCAACTCCCATAACCTCTTCGCATACTCTGACGCATAAACCGCAAAGTATGCATTTATCAACATTTCTCTGTATGAATGGATGATTATCATCTGCTTTACGACTATGATTTTCTCCTTTAAACCTACTTGGCTCTACTTCATACTCATTTGCTAGCTTTATAAGTTCACATTCAAAATAATCATGGCATCCACATTCTAAACATCTCATAGCTTCTTCTTTTGCAGCTTCTTCACTGTATCCGATTATAACCTGTTCAAAATTATGTTTTCTAATTTCTGGTTTTAAATGAGGCATTTTGGTTCTAGGTTTCTTTTCTATATTCTTAAACTCATCCTTTGATATATTTTCTCTTTCGACAAAGAATGGCTTTTTATAGGTTAGTTTTTCGCCATTAAGATATCTACAAATCATTGTAGATGCATTTTTGGCATCTCCTATAGATTGAATTGCGATGCCCGCACCATTATTAGTTGCATCACCACCTGCAAATACACCTTCTAAACTTGTTTGGTAGGTACCTAAGTCAGATACAATATTTCCTTTGTTAGTCTTTTCTAATTCTTCAAAACCTGCTGAATTTATTCTTTGTCCTATTGAACATATAACAGAATCAACTTCAATTATTTCTTCTTCACCTTCAATAGGTATAGGTCTTCTTCTGCCACTAGCATCAGCTGGACCTTGCTGCATCTTTTGAAGTCTTATTTTATCTACTTTACCATCTTTGCCTATTATCTCTAAAGGACTTACGAGATATTTAAATATAACTCCCTCTTCTCTAGCTTCGACTATTTCAGAATAATCAGCTGGCATTTCTTCTTCAGTTCTTCTATATAATAGATAGACTTCTTTTGCTCCTAACCTAATAGCAGTTCTACATGCATCCATAGCTGTGTTACCACCACCGACTACAGCTATTCTATCACCTGTTCTAATAGGTTCATTTATTGCAAATTTTCTTAGAAAGTTAATGCCGCCTATAACATTTTCTAGATCATCACCTGGACAGTTTAGGCTAGCACTTTCCCATGCCCCTATTGATACATATACAGCATCAAAACTATCTCTTAGATAGCTAAACTTAATATCTCTACCTACTCTAATATTTTTATACATCTTAACGCCCATTTTTTCTATTATGCTAATCTCTTTATTTAATACTTCTTTTGGTAATCTATATTGCGGTATTCCATATCTTAACATACCGCCCATTTCAGGCATAGCTTCATACATAACAACTTTATGACCTTCTTTTGCTAAGAAATATGCGCAAGACAAACCACCAGGACCTCCACCTATAACTGCAACACTCTTACCTGATTTAGGTTTTAACTTTGGTATAAAGCACTGAGCATCTTTTAAATCAATATCAGCTACAAAGCTTTTAAGCCAAGCTATTGATATTGGTTCTTCAACAAGTTGTCTTCTACATGCATTCTCACATGGATGTGGACATACTCTACCTATACTAGCTGGTAGTGGTAATTGTTCTTTTATTAATTTTAAAGCTTCTTTATATTCACCGTTAGCGATAAGTCCTACATAACCTTGGCAGTCTGTACCAGCTGGACATGCTAAAACGCATGGTGGTCTACAATCGCCTTCATGATCTGATAATAATAATTCTAGTGCAGATTTTCTTGATTCTCTAACACGATTTGTGTTAGTTTTAACTACCATACCATCACTAGCTACAGTTGAACAAGCTCTTAAAAGCTTTGGAGTACCTTCAACTTCTACTACACATAGTCCACAAGAACCATAGGCTTGTACTCTTTTATCATAACAAAGAGTAGGAATTTCTATATTGTTTTCTCTAGCTATCTCTAATATTGTTTGTCCTTTATAGCCTTTTACTTCTATACCATTTATATTTAAACTTATCTGTGACATATCTACACCTCTTTCCCAACTATAAGGCACATTCATAAAATAAACATTACTTCAATTTGACTTATTTATTTTTTTCATATGCCTAATTCACTTTAATAGCGTCAAAATTACAATTTTCGGCGCATAATCCACATTTAATGCACTTAGTAGTATCAATCTTATGAGCTTGTTTAACTACTCCAGTAATTGCTCCAACTGGACAGTTTTTAGCACATAATGTACAACCTTTACACTTATCTTCATCTATACTATAGATCAGTAAATTTTGACACTGCTTAGCAGGACATTTCTTATTGTATATATGATCTTCATATTCTTCTCTAAAATATCTAATTGTACTTAATACAGGATTAGGTGCTGTTTGTCCTAAACCACATAAAGCTCCTTCTTTTATTTTAGCTCCTAATTCTTCTAAAAGCTCAATATCACCATCTTTTCCTTCACCATTACATATTCTTGTAAGGATTTCTAACATTCTTTTAGTACCTATTCTACAGTATGTACATTTACCACATGACTCTTTTCTAGTAAAATCTAAGAAAAATCTAGCCATATCAACCATACAAGTGGTTTCATCCATAACAACCATTCCACCAGAACCCATGATAGCTCCAGTAGCATTTATTGAATCATAATCTACTGGTGTATCTAGTAAATGAGCAGGAATACAACCTCCTGAAGGACCTCCCATTTGTACTGCTTTAAATTTTTTGCCATCTTTTATTCCGCCGCCAATATCAAATATTATTTCTCTAAGTGTCATTCCCATTGGAACTTCTACTAATCCGCCTTTATTAATCTTACCAGTTAGAGCAAATACTTTTGTACCTTTACTTTTTTCAGTACCAAGCTCTGAAAAGGCTTTAGCACCATTTAAAACTATCCATGGTACATTTGCCAATGTTTCAACATTATTGATATTTGTTGGTTTTCCCCAATAACCTTTTTGTGCTGGGAAAGGAGGTTTAAGTCTAGGCATACCTCTTTCGCCTTCCAATGAAGCGATAAGTGCAGTTTCTTCACCACATACAAATGCTCCAGCTCCAGCCTTAATCCTAAGATCAAAATCAAAGCCTTCTCTACCAAAGATATTTTTACCTAAATAACCCTTTGCTCTTGCTTGTTTTAAAGCAATCTCAAGTCGTATTATTGCTAGAGGATATTCTGCTCTAACATATACAACCCCTGTGTTAGCACCAATAGCACAAGCACCTATTATCATACCTTCTATTAAACTATGAGGGTCTCCTTCAAGTACACTTCTATCCATAAAAGCACCTGGGTCACCTTCATCAGCATTACATACCATATATTTTTCATTACCTTGAGACTGTTTTGCAGCATTCCATTTAAACCAAGTTGGAAAACCAGCGCCACCTCTACCACGTAAACCAGCTTCTTTGATAATAGAAATAATATCATTTTGTTTTAAACTATTAACACAAAGCTTAGCCGCTTTATATCCATCTTTAGCTATGTATTCTTCAATATTTTCTGGATTAATAATCCCACAATTTCTTAAAGTTATCCTTTTTTGTTTATTTAAGATTTCTAAATCTTTTTCTTTAATTATGTAATCTTTACATTGTTCATTAGATTGATGCAGTCTGATAATATTACTTATAATATCTTCAGTTACATTGACATAAGTTGTTTTTTGGTTATTATTGTCTATTACATCAACAATAGGCTCTAAGTGACACATACCAATACATCCTGTAATTGCTATTTCTATATCTAAATCATTTTCTTTTATTATATCTACACATTTCTTATACACTTTATTTGCACCAGCGGCTATACCACAACTACCTTGTCCAATAATAATTTTCATGACTACACCTCCTTAATTTCTCTAATTTTTATTTCTCTTATAATTTTTTTAGCTTTATCAGGAGTTAATTTACCAAAGGTTTCTCCATCAACCATCATTACGGGTGATAAACTACAACATCCTAAACATGCAACATTTTCTAATGTAAACATATTATCGTCAGTAGTTTGTCCATCTTTTATGCCAAGTTCTTCATATATTGCTTTTTCTATAGCTTTTGAACCATTAACATGGCAAGCTGTTCCTTGACATAACATAATTACATGTTTTCCAACAGGATTAAGTCTAAACTGCGTATAGAATGAAGCTACTCCAAGTATCTTAGCTTTTTTTATACCGGTTTTTTCTGATATATACCCAAGTATTTCTATAGGCAAATAATTATATTTACTTTGTACTTCTTGAAGTATACTGATTAAACTGCCATCAATATTCTTATATTTATCAAGAATTGGATTGATTATTTCGGCATCAGCATTGTTAATTTTACTATTACAACAACATTTCATATCTACACTCCTTTACTCTATATTAAACCCAGATTATTCATAGAAAATTAAATATTCTACTGTATCCTTCTGATTATAACAAGGCACAAGATGTCCCCCACCTCTATAGGTAGCGGGTACCAATTATATTTAACAGGCGATGTGTATATCTCCCGCCTCGTTGAAACGGTGTGTTGCAATTACTACGTAATTGCTTCCGTTGTTATAAGATGTCCATTAAATTTTCGACATACCAACTCAGTATGCCTTCTAATTCACTGGAATCTTCTAATTCAAAATTATACAGCACATTATTCAAAGTTATATGAATAATCAGGGTTAAACATAAAAAATGAATGACATGGATTTCATCATTCATAAATACTAAATCGGTGTCGTTTAATATTTTATTATCTATTAAATTAATAAAAAACAATTGTTAATTAATCAATAAATTTACTGATTGTAAAAAAATATGAAATAATAAACTTTTTTATTATCGTATCATGAATATAAAAATAATACAATAAATGAAGGAACAATAAGTAATAAATTTAATATATTTTAGCAATATTTTGTGGTGAATAGAATAAAAGAAGGAATAAGGAGATGATTTGGAGTAAACCTCAAATGGAGTGTAGTTTGTGGACTGTTAGATAATGTTTTGAGTATAATAAGTAGAGAAGCATAAGTAGCTTTGGCATATATGTTAAATTCTTACGTTATGAATTTGTTAAATTAGCGATATAATTGAAAATAATATTTAAAAGAGGTTGAAAAAAACATATCATATAAATTAAGGAGATAATAATATGAAATTATTAAATAAAAATAATAAAAATAAAAGAGCAATGCTTATTAGTTAAGAAGCTAAAAGCATGACTCGATTTTAACGATATATATTTTAAAACAAACTGTTGAGTTAGTTTTTAACATTTAAAGAAAAAATACAACGATTTTGGAAAATTTCCTTGTGCCTAATATTGCATAATGTTATATTATAAACGAGAATACGAAAGATGGTGATTATATGAGTGAAAATCGATTACTTTTAATACTAAGTTCAATTAAAAAAAAGGAACTAACAGAAGAAGAATTTCTTAGAGAAGCAGAATCTAATGGATTGGTTGCAGGCATAGTTGATATTTTATTAGGCACAGTGATTTATTTTAGTTTATTAGGATTATTGAAAACTTTACTATTTGGAGAGTTATTTTATACTGGACCATTAATAGATTCTAGCGATTATTATTGTAAATATTATATGAGTAAAATTAAAGGAATAGAGGTAACATCAGAGATAGTCGAAAAAGTTTCTTTTGACATAACGATTATTCCCTTAGGCGTGGTAATTATTATAGGACTTATGATTTTTTATTATTGTGCATTATCTAGAAAGCTAAAAATCCTAACTCTAGGAGAAATCCTTGTAGGAGGGAAATTAAATGCTCATAAATATAAAGTATGGGAAAATAATCATCTTGTAAATAGAGGTGGTTTATATACAGTAGCTATTTTAAATCTATTAATTTTGACCTATGCTTTTAGAGGCGCTTTAGAGGGAAATAATGTTTACTCTATAACAAATTTAGGTATTAAGTATTTAATTCTTTTGCTTTGTGTATTTGGATTATATGCTTTAGGAAAAGGAAGCTTAATTGTTGGTGAGCTTTTACTTATTGCTAGCAATATAATTGCATATATTCAAAGCTCTAAATTAGGTGCTATAATAGTTGAAATTCACCGAGGTAGATTCTTTTATCCTGAAAATAGATTATCGAAAATGTTTTTTTATATGCTATTTATTATAGCAATTGTATTTATTATAACCTTTACAAATAAGCTAATAGTTAAGAGAAGGTTAAAAATATCTGAAGATAGACAAGATTTAGTCTAGTGAATACTGACAAATAAGAATACAAGAGTAAGTTGATTTATTTTGCCTTGGTATGTTGGATAGGAGATGAAACTGGCTTTTAGATTACAAAGTCAGCTTTTTTAATGGTTGATTAAGCTAAATTGTGTTTTATTCAAAGAATATTTTCATTATATAAAGAAGTGAAAAAACATATTAAAACAAAAACAAAAAAATGATGAATTAAAAGCAAATTAATATAGAAAGCATTATATAATTGATGAGACAATTGTGTTACAAAGAGTGCAATTAATAAAATTTTTTATAGGGAAACAAGGGGACAGCGGACTATGTAAAAAAATAGTCTGTTTTTTTGACTTACAACACTAAATTTGACAAATATTTAATGTAAATACACAAAATGACTTACATATTTTAAGCGTGAAAAAAATAATTTTGTTGGCTTATAAAAAATGAAAGTGAAGTTATATTTTTATAAAATTCTACATTATTATAAGGAGATAGAGATATTAAAATTAGAACGTAGAACTTTCACATATAGCTTTAATCATAGTTATTAAGCTAAGATTCAAGGGAATTGTTCCCTATTATATTATATTTTTTTATAGAAGCATTAAAGAAATGCTGCAAAATTATGATTAATAATATGAATACATAAAAAATAAATAGAAATATGAAAAATATTCTATATATTAGAGGAAAAAACAAATAAATGTAGAATAACAATTAATAAACATACTACTCTTAAAATAGAATTTATGTAAAATAAAAGGAGGCGAAAATGCTGATAAATTATTTTATAGAGGGATTTGGATAATGAAAATTGAATTAATAGAAAGTTTAAATTAAAAAGTTATAAGAAAAAAGTTAATTTATTAAAAAATCGATATTGTATTTTTTTTATTTAATTCTAAAATTTGTTATATTAGCCCTTTAGATTTTAAAAAATTCTCTATATAAAATATTTATCAATATAATTATTTGGGTGGTATATGAATAAAACTCAAGGGGGAAACAAAATGAATAAAAAATTTAAACGTAATATCAGTTTATTTTTAGTAGCTATGATGATGATGTTATGCGTTGCACCTATAACATCGTATGCTGATGAAACTAAGGGGTCAGCTAATGGAATTTATTTAAAAGGAATGAATGAAAAAATACCAAACGGGCTTTTGAAAAAAGGTTATTCACAAAATGAAATAGGTCCATATATGGTTAATTTTAATGGACCAATAAAAAATGAAATGAAATCTGGAGTTGAAAGTTTGGGAGCAGAATTGGTTGAATATATTCCTGATTTTGCATTTTTAACTACAATGACTCCAGAAGTAGCTGAGAAAGTAAAAGAGCTTTCATTTGTAGAAGAAGTAATGGTTTATCAACCAGCTTTCAAAATACATCCATCTCTTAAAGATGATTCTGGTAATGTAAAGGATAATGGAGAAGTTGCATTAACAATACTTACATTTGATGATGAATCTGTTTTAGATGAAGAGATAGCTAAATCTAACGGTAAGAAGTTAGGACATGCTAAAAATAAAGTAAAAGTAAAAATGGAGAGCAAACATATAGAAAAATTTGCGAACCTAAATAATGTTAAATATATTGAACCAGTTGTAGAATATGTTTTATTTAATGATGAAGCTAGAGTAATTATGAATGTAGATGAAGTATGGAATCTAGGCTATGATGGTTCTGGACAAGTAGTTTGTGTTTGTGATACTGGTATTGATAAAGGTATAAATGATAGCAGTATGCATTCAGATTTCCAAGGTAAAATAGATGCTATACATGCATTAGGTAGAAGTACAGCTGATGACCCTCATGGTCATGGTACTCACGTTGCAGGATCTGTTTTAGGTAATGGAACAAGATCTAATGGACAATTAAAAGGTGTAGCTCCTGATGCACATCTTGTATTTCAATCAGTATTAGACTCTAATGGTGGTCTTGGTGGACTTCCAAATGATTTAAACGATTTATTTGCTCAAGCATGGAATGATGGTGCTCGTATCCATACAAATTCTTGGGGAGCTGCTTCTAATGGTGATTATAATATAGATGCACAGAACGTTGATGAATATGTTTGGAACAACGATATGACTATTCTTTTTGCTGCTGGCAATGAAGGTTATGATAAAAATACTGGTAACATTCTTTACAATTCTATAGGTACACCAGGTAGTGCTAAAAACTGTATTACAGTAGGTGCTACTGAAAACAATCGTCCTAATATGTATGATACTTATATGGGTAATCTTGGTGACAATATAAATGAAGTTGTTGCATTTTCAAGTCGTGGAAATTGTGAAGATGGTAGAATTAAACCTGACATAGTAGCACCTGGTTCATGGATTCTTTCTACAAAATCTTCTGTAGCACCTGTAGATAATTACTGGGATGCTTATAATGATTATTATGCATACATGGGTGGTACTTCTATGGCTACTCCATTGACTGCTGGTGCAGTAGCAGTAGCACGTGAATATATGCAACAAGAATGGAACCATACTCCAAGCCCAGCAATGATGAAAGCAGCAATTATCAATGGTGGTACTGATATGTCTTATGGATATCCAAGTCGTGATCAAGGATGGGGACGTTTAAGCCTAGCCGACTCTTTAGTCTCTAAAGAATATAGATATGAAGATGAAACATACAGCTTAAACACTGGTGAAAATCAAAGCTTTACTTATTCTGTAGAATCTAGTAATACTCCATTAAAAATTTCTTTAGTATGGACTGACTTCCCAGGTTCTACATCTGCATCTAAAGCTCTTGTTAACGATATAGACCTTAAAGTTACATCTCCTTCAGGTACTATATATTATGGTAATGATTTTACAGCTCCATATAATAGTGGATATGACCGTTTAAATAACGTAGAGAATGTTTATATTGATACTCCTGAAACTGGTAACTACACTGTTGAAATAAATGGATATAATATACCACAAGGGTCACAACCATTTGCACTTTTCTCTTCAGGAGATTTTGGTACACCAAGCGATGATACAATTGCTCCAACTTGTGATTTAACTAGTCCAGCAAATGGTGAAACTGTAAATGAAACAGTTATTTTAAGTGCAGATGCAAGCGATAATGAAGGTATAAGCAGAGTTGAATTTTATGTAGATGATAACAAAGTTGGAACAGATGTATCAAGCCCATATAGCATTAATTGGGATTCTACTACAGTAAGCAATGGTAGCCATACTATTTTGGCAAAAGCTTTTGATATAGCAGGCAATATTGATACAAGCACTATTACTGTAAATGTGGAAAATGAAATTGTTGTTTCTTATGTTACAGATACTTTTAGTGAACGTTTAAGAAAAAGTACATCTATAGATTACAATATTGATGTAACTGCAGCTGGAACTATTGACTTGAATTTAACTGGTTCTGGTTTTACAATGAGCTTGTATAACCCAAGTGGTAATGAAGTAGCTAGTGGAACATCATCAGTTTCTTACAATGCTACTGATGTTGGAAGCTATAGAATTAGAGTAACTAATACTAATACTAAAAGAGCTACATTTACTTTAACAGCAACTTATCCAGTAATTCAATAATTTATTATAGATAAGAAGCTATTAACAAAGGTTTGTACAACATATGATTTAATTCAATAGATTTATATGAGTTTAATGATGACGGCACTGAATTTTCAGTGTCGTTATTTTTTACAAATAAGCAATGGCTTTGACTTGATATTTTTGTTTTTATTGCAATAAGATTAACTTTTTTTAAATATCTGAACTGTTGGAGATTGCTGAAAAAGTCTAAATTAAAAAATTCAGTGTAGAAAAATGCGATATTGAAGACTTGAAATTTATAAAAGCACTATTATTTCAACGGTTTCAAACCGTCTCTGAGCATTGCTACTAATATTAAATGGTTAAATAGTAAAAAAATAAAGTATAATTTAATTTCTTAAATAATATTTATTTTTCCCTATTGACAATATCAAAATAACTTACTATAATTAAATTGTAATTAATAAATTCAATAATACTTAATTTATAGTGTTATCACAATTAAGATATATTTATACATAGAAAGGTATGATTAAGGTGAATAAAAAAATATATAGCAAAATTGAAGAGAGTCTTCAAAAAGGAGAGGAAATTTGCTGGATTAATGATAAAAAAATTGATTTTTCTGCTTATGATTCACCATTTGAAACTAGTGACATAGATAATGCAGAAAATCGTTTACATAGATTTTTATCATATATTCAAGCAGAGTTTCCAGAAGTAAAAGATGGTATAATAGAATCCCCTTTACAAGAAATTTCACAAATGAAAAATGCAATGAATGAAAAATATAATTTGATTATTAAAGGGCGTTTAATGATTAAGAGAGATGATTTGCTTCCTATTGCAGGTTCTGTTAAGGCAAGGGGAGGAATATATGAAATTCTTAAATATGCTGAAAAATTAGCAATAGAAAATAATTTGATTACACCAGAAGATGATTATATTCGTTTTAGAGAGCCTAAGTTTAAAGAATTATTTAGTAAATATACCGTTCAAGTTGGTTCAACCGGAAATCTTGGACTAAGTATAGGTATAATGAGTGCAGCGATGGGATTCAATGCAGTTGTTCATATGTCAGATGATGCAAAAGAGTGGAAAAAGAAAAGGCTTAGAGATAATGGTGTGAAAGTTATTGAGCATACTTGTAACTATGAAAAAGCTGTTGATAGTGGTCGTAAGGAATCGGCAAATGATAAATATAGTTATTTTGTTGATGATGAAAGATCTAAAGATTTATTTTTGGGATACAGTGTTGCTGGAAGAAGATTAAAAAAACAATTATGTGACATGAAGATACAAGTTAATGAAAAATCACCATTGTTTGTTTATATACCTTGTGGAATAGGAGGAGCTCCAGGAGGTATAACATATGGCTTGAAAACTGAATTTGGAGATAATGTTCATTGTTTTTTTGTAGAGCCAACTAATGCTCCTTGTATGTTATTAGGAATGGTGTCAGGTTTGCATGATAAGATATGTGTACAGGATATAGGAATATCAGGTAAAACAGAGGCAGATGGATTAGCAGTAGGGAGACCTTCTATGTTTATAGGGAAAATTATGGATAATATTTTAAGTGGATTGTTTACGGTTAAAGATAATAAATTGGTTGAATATTTAAAACTGCTTTATAATACAGAAAATATATATTTAGAACCTTCAGCTACTGCAGCTTTTAAATGTATAGAAGATATAATGTCAAATATAGCATGTCTTGATTATTTAAATAAACATAAAAATATTGATGTAAACAATATAACTCATATAGTTTGGGCTACTGGAGGGAAATTTGTTCCTGAAGAAATAAAAAAACAACATTTAAATAATATGAATTAAAACTTATTGGGGAGGTATATGTATGGAAAGTGTTGATATAGGAAGTAAAATTCAAGAGTTTAGAATGAGTAAAAATTTAACTATTAAAGATTTGGCTCAAAAGTCTGGTATAACATCATCCATGTTAAGTCAAATAGAAAAAAAGCAAACCAATCCATCAATTAATACGTTAAAACAAATATCTATAGCATTGGAAGTCCCCTTATTTTTCTTTTTTATGGGAGATGAAGAAAAAGAACATAAAATAGTACATCCAAATAACCGAAAAAGAATTGGATTTCCGGATCAAAATGAATTTAAATATGAGCTTTTAACTCCAGATACAAATGGAACCATAGAATTTTGTTTAATGACTATTCCACCAAATAATATTCATCCTAATGATATAAGCCATATAGGTGAAGAAGTAGCATATATAATGTATGGAGAAGTAAGTTTGTATTTAGATTCTGTAGAATACATAATGTGCAAAGGTGACAGCATTAGGATTAAAGCAAATGTAAAGCATAAGTGGATAAATTCATCGAATGATAAGGCTATTGTTATATTCGCTATAACACCGCCTACATTTTAATAAAAAATATTATAAATGAGCAAACTGATATAAGTGAAAAATTAAATTACATTTAGATAGTTTATAAATGCCATAACGCTGTGTTACTTTAAATCGATAAATCTATCTAAATAAAGCAAATGTATTTATTTATATCATATATCGTAGTTTGCATATTTATAGTAAGCATTAAATCTATAATAATATAAAAAAAGAAAGGATGATTAACATGTCTGGTAAAAATTATAGTGCATACCCTTTTTCTGGGATACCTTCATTTTTAAGAGCACCTATTGCAACTAAAGAAAATAAATTGGCTGAAAGTGATTATACTATTGGTATTATAGGTGTTCCGTTTGACGAGGGATGTCCTTTTGTACCTGGCTCAAGATTTTGTGCAAGAGCAATGAGAGAGCAATCATTAAGATTTAGTGAAAGAGGATATTATGATCATCAAGATAAAAAAACTTATCTAGGAGATGAATTGGCTAGGAAAAAAATGGTTGATTTTGGAGATGTAAATATTATCCCTACCGATGTTGAAGGAAGTTTTGAAAGAATAACTGAAGCAGCAAAAAAAGTTATTGATAAAGATGCATTGCTTATAGCCATGGGAGGAGATCATGCAATAACTTATCCTGTTGTAAGGGCGTTCAAAGGAAAACCTATTCATGTTTTACATTTAGATTCCCATACTGATTTTTTACCGATACAACCAAATTTTAAAAATACCAATACTCACCCTTTTACGCATATTAGTAAAATGGAGCATGTAAAAAGTTTAACGCAAGTAGGATATAGAAGTATTAGGGACTTCACTGGATTAGATTCAGCTGCTCAAGGAAACAGAGTAATAGGAATGGAAGAATTTAGAGAGTTGGGACCAAAAGGTATTGCTAATATTTTACCTGAAGGTGAACCATGTTATGTTTCAATTGATATTGATGTTTTAGATTCTTCACTTGTTCCTGGTTGTGTTTCTGCAGAACCAAATGGAATGATGTATGCAGAGTTAAGAGATATATTGGCAGAGGTGGCAAAGCACAACCAAATTGTTGGTTTTGATATGGTAGAAGTTTCACCAGACCTAGATGTTGGAACAAATATAACATCTTACTTAGCAACACAAATTGTTGTAGAATTTTTAGGTAAGATATGTGATCAACCTTATTGGAAGAAGAGATATGATGAATAGCTAAAAATATAATATTAAAGGGTTATGTTTAATTTAATCAAGTATATTTTTCTAGTTTAAGTTTAAATTTGAATTAAGTAAATAGAATATATAAAAATTCTTTTTTAACTCCATAGGGCTTTGATTTTATCAATACAGCAAAAATTCTGAAAAGGGCATGCATGAGAATACATAGCATAGTATTTAGAAGATACCCTATTGGTAGTAGAGATTTCCTCCTTTTGTAGATTGTACTTTGGTATAATTCTAAAATATGTGAGGAAATCTCATGATATATAATTGAGTAAATAATAAATAAGCTTATGGGGTAGTGAAAGGCATGAAATTCATCTAATCTTTATGTTGTATATAATTTAGGAGGCGCATATTTATGAAGACAGAGAAAACCATAACTGAAAATTATATAGATCTACACAATAAAAAACACTATTCGGAAGCTGAATTAAACGATATGAATTTTATTGATAGTATTAAAGTTGATAACAATCAGAGAAAAAAGGGTTTGATTAAAGCATTAATTTTCACAACAATAGCATTGTTCATATTTTTCATACCATTATCTATTAATGGTGAATCTACTATATTATTCGGATATATTTACGGAACATTGAAAAAAATGATTGGAATAGCGGGGCTTTGGATATGTGCATTTTTCATAGCTGGAAATGCAATAATTAGTTTTTATGGTAAGTATAAGGCATCAAAAGACAGTAAGTTATATGACCTTTACAGTGGAGATTCCAAGGCGCATCCTTTTATATATTTGGCAGGTGCAGTATTCATGGTATTATTTACTATCGATCGAAGTTTTTCATGGTTTAGCGGTCCTGAATTTATTGTTTCACCTGACATTGGAGGAGTAGTTATAAATGGCGTAGTTTTGGCAACATTATGGGTTCTTCCGTTGAGCGCAATTTTTATGCCGTTTTTACTTAACTATGGAGGAATCGATTTTATAGGAACACTGATGGAACCATTGATGCGTCCAATATTCAGAGTTCCTGGGAAAAGTTCTGTAGATGCTATATCTTCATTTGTTTCATCATCATCAGTTGCAGTTCTAATAACTAATAATTTATATAAAAACAATGTTTACACAAAAAGAGAAGCAATTGTAATTACAACGTGTTTTAGTGCCGTAAGTGTTGGATTTGCGTCAGTGGTAATTTCAACGGCAGGTATGGGACATGATTTTTCAAAAATTTATTTTCTATCACTATTTTTATCTTTTGTGATTTCTATTATAATGTGTAGAATACCACCATTAAAAAACAGAGAAGATGTTTATTACAATGGTAAAGTTCAAACAGAAGAAGATAGAAAAACTCTCGATACAACTTCTGAAAGCCTAGTAAATAAAGCTGTATCAAGAGCTGCAAAAAAAGCATTGCTTTCTGAGAATATTACAAAACATATAAAAACTAATATTAAAGAAGCTATGTCAGTTATGCCAAAAGTATTATCATTTACTGTTGCTGCAGGTATAATAGGTCTTATTATTGCTGAGTATACACCGGTATTTGAATGGATAGGAATGATTTTTTTACCTCTTTTAAAGATTTGCGGTGTACCATCA
This sequence comes from Abyssisolibacter fermentans, assembly GCF_001559865.1. Lineage (NCBI taxonomy): Bacteria > Bacillati > Bacillota > Clostridia > Eubacteriales > Clostridiaceae > Abyssisolibacter > Abyssisolibacter fermentans. The sequence continues at coordinate 11,396 of NZ_LOHE01000038.1, read as the reverse complement.
CCTGAAATTATTGCTCCTGCATTAACAGTTGGAATTGCAGAAATGTTTCTCCCTGTACTGATGATAAAAAGTCATATAACTGTAATGACAGAAGCTGCAAGATTCTTTATTGTAGTTGTATCTATGGTACAGATTATATTTTTCTCAGAAACTGCATCATTGATTTTAGCAACTAAAATGCCTGTTAAAGCACGTGAATTAGTAATAATCTTCTTTGAAAGAACACTTATTGCAATTCCACTAGTTGCACTTGTAATGCATATATTATATTAAAGTAAAATACTCTTAGTTGAGAATAGTGTATAAACCTTTTCTTAACTAAGAGTATTATTTTTATGTACTATTTTACCAGCTAATAGATTCAAAAGATTTTTATTGATCAACATGAAGACATTATTAAATACTAATCCTAGAAAATAAAAAGAGATGCTAAATGCTTTTTATTGAGAGGAAAAATGTTTTAGAATTACAGATCTCCTTATTAATAAAAAAGTTTATTATGATACTATGCTTATCTAAATTTAAAGAACAAAAAATTCACTTTCCATACTAAGAAGCAAATCAAGTTAGTATTATAGAATTAGCCAAGCTAAAAGAGGTATTTTGTAACAGGCTATATTAATGGTGATAAAAGAAAAATTAATGCAGGAGACTATGCTAATAAAAAATAGAACTATAGGCCTAGTAAGATTTATATTCAAAAATTTTGGAGTTAAATGAAAAATTATAGGAAAGAAAAATAAAGTACTAATTAAATTAGGGAAAAACTAAGATTAATAATAGGAAGGTAGGTAAAGGGTTAAATGATAGATGTTCCTTCTGCAATAGTAAATAACACAATATTAGTACATTTAAGATACGAAAGTAAACATTTAGTACAAATGTAATGTGTTATAAGACTAGAAAGTTAAACAGTTAAAAATAATGATTATCAAGTAGAGTATACCCTATTTTATATAAGGTGAAAATATAGGGAGACAAATTGTCTTATTTTGCAAAATATGATATAATTTATTGAAAATAACATCATATTTTTAATGAGGAGAGGGTATCTTTGAGAGAATTACAAATGATATACAGAAGAAATAAATTATGCATAAAATTATTATTTGCATGTCAAGTTTTAACTTTACTTCTTTGTGTTTTAACACATAAACCTATTACTACAACATTAATAATATTAGGTTCATGCATAGTTATAGTATTACCAGCATCTATATTTACTTACAAAAAAATTTTCACAAAAGTTACTATGTACATCGTTACATTTGGAATTATTATTATTTCATTCATGATGATGACTAGTACTCCAGACATCACGGCTTATTTAATGATATATTTTGGTTTATTCTTAGTTGCATTGTATCAAGAAATAAAACCTTTAATTTTAACTGGGTTGGCAGGAGTTTTATTTACTAATTACTTTTATTTTTATGAACATGATGCTATGTTTCCAACTTGTGAAATTAGTGGCTTATGTACGTTGAATTTATTTCTGATTTTAGGAACTATATTATTAATTTTTCAGTGTAGATTTAGCGAAAAGTTAAGAAATGAAGTTGAAGAGAAGCAGGAAGAAACTTTAAAATCTAAAGAAAAGATAGAAAGTATTTTCAATAAGATAAAATCATCAGTTAATACTTTAAATGACGTTAATAATAGTTTGAAGAACGATGTTAATGTTACTGGTGAAATATCTAATGATATAACAAATATTTTTAATCAAATAACTGCTTCAATTGAAGAAGAAGCTGGATGTGTTGAAGAAATCTCATCATCTATTATGTGTACTGAAGATGAGATGAAAAATGCCTTAGATGCTACTAAAAATATGAGTGAATCTTCTATTAATACTGTTGACATTGTTAATAATGGTTGTGAGCTTGTAAACAAATTAGACAGTGGCATGGAAAATGTGAATTATACAATTAATGATACTGTAGAATTAGTAAATGAATTGAACGATCAAATGCAGCAAATAGAAGATATTTTAAGTACAATTAATAACATAGCACAGCAAACAAATCTCTTAGCTTTGAATGCTTCTATTGAGGCAGCAAGAGCTGGTGAACATGGTAAAGGTTTTACTGTTGTAGCTGACGAAGTTAAAAATCTTGCGGAGGATTCAAAAAATTCAACTGAAAAAATTTCATCTATTTTGGTTCAAATTAGAGAAAGAACAGGTGAAGTAGCTAAACAGATAGTGTCTGTTCAAAAATCTGTAAAAGATAGTAAAGCTTCAACAGAAGTTGTTAACGGGGTATTTAAACAAGTTTCAGATAATACTAATGTTGTAGTAGAAAAAGCAGATGATGTTTATAATATGATTAAGGATATTGAAAATTCATACAATGTAGTAGTAAGAGAAATTTCAGGTATATCTGACACTACTGTTCAGAATGCGGCTTCTGTTCAAGAAACATTATCAAAAGTAGAAGATCAAGATAATAAAATGAATGACATCGTTAATCAATTTGACGAATTGGACAACCTAATTGCTGAATTAAGAAAATTAACAAAACACTAAAAACCGAATGTAAGAGTGAATTTGTACAAATTGCTAACAAACCCAGAGGGTTTTTCAAATTTACGATTATAAAAAATGTGAAAGTAGGAATATACAGCGTAATGTTTAGGCTTTTAAATAAAATGTTTTATATTACAGTCAGAATGGAGCTTTAAGTCAAGAAAAAGTTTTATAAACATAAAGCCTCCAGTAGAGTTATCAAGTAAACGTAAACCTTTTGATTACATATGTTTATGTAAATAGAAAATCGTACATATTATTCAATAAATTTTGCACAACTTGATGAAATGAAGTATCTTTATATAAAGGCAATAAGCATATACACAGTATGTACAAAAGAATGTTTGAGGCACAGAAGAAATGGTATAGACAAATACATTTTAATGAATTTTGTTGTAACGAACTATTGGTTTCCAATAGTTCGTTTTTTGTAGAGTTTATAGACAATTGAAAATGCTATTTTTGTAGTTGTTAATATTTAGTAATAGGAATTTTATTATTTTAAAGTACTAATTTCATAAATTATATTGACATTCATTGAGAATGCTGATAATATTAAAAACAGCTCTAAAAAAACAAATGTATTTCTACGGCATACACCAAAGGAGAGATTTTATGAAAAAACTACCTATAATAGTTAAATTATCAATGGGAATAATATTCGGAATAATATTAGGTTTAATATGCAAAGCTACTCAGAATTATATAGTTGGAAGACTGTTCATTACTTTCACGGATTTATTTGCTAACTTCTTAACTTTTATAATTCCATGTATAATCTTAGCTTTTGTAGCACCTGGAATTGCAGATCTAGGGAGCAAGTCGGGAAAATTATTGTTTATCACAGCAGGGATAGCATATGTTTCAACAATAATTTCAGGAATATTAGCTTACTTTGTAGGAATATCAATATTACCTAAAATAATTAAAGCAGGTAATATAGCTGCAGAATCTGACATGAATTTAAAGCCGTTTTTTTCAATAGAAATACCTCCAGCTATGGGGGTTATGACAGCATTAATTTTAGCCTTTATGTTGGGTTTAGGCATGGCGCATATAAAAGGAAAAACTTTATTGGGTGTTTTAGCAGATTTTCAAAATATAGTTGAGCTGGTAGTCAAAAACGTACTTATACCTTTTGTACCGTTGTATATTGTGGGAATATTCACAAAGCTTACAATATCAGGAAAAATATTTAATACGTTAAAAACTTTTTCATCTGTATTTATCATTTTAATTGCTTTACAGATAATATATCTGTTGATTCAGTACACTATAGTATGGTTTGTTAGTGGGAAAAATCCATTTAAATCTCTAAAAAATATGCTGCCAGCATACATGATGGCTTTAGGAACACAGTCTTCAGCGGCAACAATACCAATGACGCTTCAAAGTACTAGAAATAATGGGGTTTCAGAAGATGTATCTGGATTTGTAGTACCTCTTTGTGCAACAATTCATCTTGCAGGTGATACTATAACTTTAGTTATAACATCTATGGGAGTAATGTTAATGAATGGAGTAAATCCAACAATAGGAGCTATTTTACCATTTATATTTATGCTAGGCATTACAATGATAGCAGCTCCAGGAATACCTGCCGGAGGAGTTATGGCAGCGTTAGGGTTACTACAAGATATGCTTTTGTTTACAAAAGCTCAGCAAGGAATTATGATTGCATTACATGCAGCTCAAGATAGTTTTGGAACAGCAACTAATGTTACTGGTGATGGAGCTATAGCCATTATAGTAGATACTATAGCTAAAAGAAGAAAAGGAAAAATCGAAAATTAATGTCAATAATGATATTACTATTGAAATAATTAAAGTTAGTTAGCTCTCATTTAAGTGAGGGCAAATTTTTTGTCCAATAAATATAGGCATAATACCAGTTATAAGAGTAAGTGGAAATGAAGATATTGATATAGATGCGACAGGTTTAAAGAAGGAAGTAATTCAGTAGGAGATAAAATAATAGACAAAATTCAAAGAGTTGCAAATGGTGATTTAACTACTATAGAAGGTTATTGGTGAATCTATCATGACACGATATCAAAAATATCAAAGGTTTAAAAGCTTTTAAATATTAAATGTAGAAGATAATAGATTATATTGAGAAACTAGTTTAAAAGTACTCCTTATAAACAATGATTGAAAATGAGATGTTGTTTATAAGGAGTACTTTGATAGGTCAAAATTTTAGCTCATTAAAAAATACAAAATATTCATAGAAAAGCAGAAAATATTTCTAGTATAGTGCTAGTATTAGAAATGTTTATATTAAAAAAAGGGTTAATTTTTCTATAAAATAATATACCTATGTTATGACTAAACAACCTAGAACGATTTTTTAAATAGAACATACTTTAATAGTATAATAAAAAATAAATTAATTAGGATTTTGAGGTGAGTTTTACCTATGACTGGAGGATATAAAGGAAGCGTTCCTATTTGGATTCGTAAACCAGAATTATTTAAACATGTTCCAACTGTTAAAGTAACGAAAAAAGGTGTACCAGAAAAACCACTGCCTTTTGAACATTTGGAAGAACGGATGACAGGTGCTGAAAGAGAGCAAGAAGCCCAAGCAGAAAACATAACAGAACTAACAGATGATGTAGGAGGACTATCGGGTGATGTAGAATTACTAACAGGTGATGTAGAATTACTAACAGAAGATGTAGATTCACTGTCACATGAAGTAGAAAGAGTTTCCATACCTAGTGGAGTTATTGTTATGTGGAGTGGTAGTACAGTTCCAGAAGATTGGCTGTTATGTGATGGAACTAATGGAACTTTGGATTTAAGAGACCATTTTATATATGGGGCTCAAAACCTTGAGGATATTGGTCCAGTTGAAGATCGGATATCATTACATCCAGAAGGCAGTGACTTATGCTATAAATTAGCATATATCATGAAAGAGTAATTGGAATTTGTTGAAAATAAATAAATATAGGTTATAAAAAAAGCTTCTTTTTGACTAAAATGAAAAGATTAATGTCAGAAAGGAGTTTTTTTATACAAAGGAACGTCAACTGAATAAAAACAAGTAAAATTGATAATAAACAATGGTGTGTACATTAGAAAATAGACAATATATGATATGATTAAGATAATAAAAATAAAATTCGTATAATATAAAAAAATAGAAATCAATAAATGTTCTATGGAAAAAGATTTACCAAACGAGGACAAGTAATAGTAGAATATTTTTTGAATAATAAAGAAAGCATTAGGCTTTACGAACTTTCTAATCAATGAAAGTCTTAAAGCCTAATTATAAATAATTAATGATGGATTTAAAAATTGTTAACTTTATAGACTTATTTCATTTTAAAGAAGTCAATAGAAAACCTGATGAATTAGACAATGTTAAGTTTAGTTGACAAATTTCAAACGGTAATTGGTAGCATTCAACCGTAAAAATCTATAAACTATAACCGAGGTGAGGAAGATGGAATTTAGCAAAAAGTTATTAGAATTACGAAAAGCTAAGGGCTTATCTCAAGATGAGTTAGGTAACCAATTAAATGTATCTAGACAAACTATTTCAAAATGGGAATTAGGAGAAACAACTCCAGAAATGGGAAAATTAATTTTATTGAGTGATTATTTTGAAATTTCTCTCGATAAGCTTGTAAAGGGGAACGAAAGTAAGAGTGATACAAAGGAAGATACCACTAATTTTAATACCCCTAAAAAACGTATTAATAATACACTTCTTATTGTTCTATTAATAATAGGATTTGTATTTTTGATTGATTTTGTAATGATGATAATATATTTTGTTAAAAATGGGTTTCCATCTTAAAAACAATGTACCTCACTATTTGATAATACAATTAGGAGGATATAGTTTATGATAAAAATATTAAAAATGATTAATCCGTTTAAAGAGTATACTGGGAAGACTCCAGAGAGTTTGTATATTGTTAATAAGGTTTTAGGATTCATTCTTATATATGGTATATCAGCATTGATTGGTGAAGCGATAGTATTAATGGGTTTTTCTATTTCAGGTTATAATATTTTGAACGGGGAAATGCCTGACATGGATACTATGCTACTGGTGAAATACTATGGTTTCATTATTTACATAGTAAGCACAATACTATATTGCAAGTTGGTTGAAAAAAGATCAGTTAATACTATGGGGTTTTCTAAAAATAACGCAATATTTTCTTATATAAAAGGGCTGGTTGTGGCTGTTATTGTATTGATAATAGCTATTGTAGCAGCAATGATTACTGGCTCAATATCATACATAGGTGTTAGTAAAAATATCGATATAGTTTTGTATATTGCCTATTTCGGTGGATTTTTTATTCAGGGAATGGCAGAGGAAGTAATGTGCAGAGGTTTCTTGATGACCTCACTTTTAAAAAGAACATCAGTTGTAACATCAGTCTTAGTTAGTTCGCTGGTATTTGCTTATCCTCACTTTTCAACATTGTTTGAAAGTGGAGTAATAATCGGAGTCATTGGCATAATAAACCTTATGTTATTTTCTGTGTTTTTGTCTTTGTATATGATTAAAGACGGTAACATATGGGTATCATGTGCAATCCATAGTATATGGAATTTTCTTTTGGCAGTCATATGTGGAATAAATGTTAGTGGCAGCAATCAAGCATCTTCAATTTTAGCTTTTTCTGTGAATGAAAACTTAATTATTCTTAATGGTGGTAAATATGGTTTGGAAGCAAGTGTTCTATTGACGATTATTTTGGTTTTGTGTATCATTTTGATTTTTACCAGAAAGAAAAAGAAATTAAGCATAGAAAAACCAATAGAAGAGTAACTTAAGATGACAAAGTGTGATGTAATCTAATGTCTTATAGAAAGGATTAAATAAAATATATTTAAGCTGATAAATGTAGGTGGAATAAGCTTAATAGAACTGTTCGTGTTGCAGCAGCAGATGAGGATTATGTCGGTACAAATATTTAAAATAAAAATCTATTAGCATTATGAGTTCAATGCCCTTTGATACAGTTTAATCATATTATTATTTGGATGTATTCCTAATTCTCTATATAAAGTCATTTGATAAGTTTTATATGTATTAATAGCTGCAATATTATTATTAAATTGAATATGTAAATTCATAAGTAGCTCGTAAGCTGTTTCTGATAAATTATCTGTTTCAATCAGTCTTTCCAAGTATACTTTTGACATGTCATAGTTTTTAAGCTTAATATAGTAATTTGCAGTTTTTAATAGTGCTTGAAGATATACTTTCTCAAGACCCTTTTGCGTATTAGTAATCCAAAGGTTGTCAAAGGAGTTTATAAACTTTTTATTATAGAGCTTTATTGCATGTTCTATGTTATTTATATTTTGACTGTTAATTTCTCTGGTAAATTGAAATACATCACAGTCAATTTTTTCTTTGCTAATAGAGTAGCGTTTATTCTTATACTGTAAACTATTAGAGATTCCTATTTTTTTTAGTAGAGATCTTATTTCATAAGAATATGTATATAGAAGATTTGAACTTTTTTTAGGATCTTTTTCTGGCCATAAAGCTTCCAGTATCTCTTCTTTTAGTGTTCCTTCTTTGGTATTTAGCAATAAATAGGCTAACAGTTCGTGTGCCTTCGTTGTTTTTAACTGGTATTCTTTTAAATAATTATTATTAGAATCGAGAATAGCCATATTGCCAAAAAGTTTCACATAGATTAATGGCTTTACTTTTGATTTACAACTAATATGTATATCTTTAATATTTTCTATATTTTCTTTTGTTTGAGGAGATCTTTTTAAAACTTTATTGATAAATTCAACAAAAATTCCCTGATCTTTAGCAAATTGAACAAGTGGATTTAAATTTGGATTATAGGAAACAAAACCTTCAATATAATTGTTTTTTTCTGCTAATTCTAGGCATTTGATTGTAGATTCAAGGGCTAAATCTCTTTTGTCAAGAATTAAATAAATATTAGCTTTCATCATGTGACAAAGACTAATTAAAGTTTGAGCGTTTATTTTTTTGCCAATAATTAAAGATTGATTAACTGTGTTCAAAGCTTGTTTAATTTCTCCTTTTGCAAGAGATATATAACTTCCAAAAACATTACAAACAGCCTTATTGAATTCAGAATTTTTTTTAGAATTTTCTATAGCTTTTTCTATTAAATAAATACCTTTTTGTTTTTCATTATAGTCAATTAATATTTTTCCATATAAAGCTTCATGCCATGTCCATTGAAAATCATTGATATCTAATAAAGTAAATAACTCACTAGCTTTATCAAAATAGGTCAGAGCTTTGTTTTTTTTACCATAATCATGATATATTAAGGCCAGCTGATGATATGCTCTGGGCAAATCATTTAATAGTCCGAGTCTTTCTTTAATAGAAATTTCTTTTATAATCAGCTCATGAGCTTTATCAGTTTCGCCCCAATCCCTATATATTCTAGCCATAGTTGATCGCTGTGAATAATATTCTTTTTCAAATTCACTTATACTATCTTCCAAATTTTCATATTTACTATAAGCTTGCTTATAGTAATCTATAGCTTTATAGTATTCTCCAGATGCATAATAAGTTGCTCCAAGATGTTCTAAAAACAAGGCTGTAAAATATTGAGTATCTTCCTTATTCGATCTATCAATTATTTTTTTTAAAGTATAAATGGCTTCACGAAGATTTCCAATCCAAAGCAATATATTTATTTTTTCTAAAATTATTTTATACCAATGATTAATACTCTCTTTTTCCAAAATTGGAATAATCATATTTATTATATTTAAGCTATCTTCATATTTCCCCATTTTTCTATAAGAATTTGCTTTATAGAATAATGCTTTAACATAAACCTTATTGTTATTATCCTTGTTCATTAATATCGCTTTGTCTAGTAGTACAATGGACTTTTGCCATTTTGTTAGGTGATTGTATATCATTCCTTTTAAAAGTAACAATAGAGCGTTATTTGTACATAAGTGATTAGGTAATAGTTTCAGCCATTTTTCAACTGTTTTTATACTTCCTTTTTCCAGAAGCTGAATTCCAGTGTTTTGTATTTCTATTACAGCTACTTCATACTCTTGAGCTAAGATATATAAATCAATAGCTTGTACAATATCTCCATAGGACAAATAGAAATCTGCAGTTCTTTTATAATATGGTTTTTTATCGGGTAATTGTGTTTGAAGAAATTTTCTAAATAATTGATGATATCTATAATGCCCATCAGCTGTATCTATTTCAATTATAAACAGGTTCTTGCGTTTTAAAGTTCCTAATATTACATCAGAGTTTTGAATATGGAGTAAAGCATTACATATTGAGACAGATAATTCATTTAGCATAGAAGTAGCGAGTAAAAATGATTTTAACTCCTGAGATAGCTGTGAATATATTTCTTCCATAAAATAATGATATAGTTCATCATAATTTTTTGTGTTAATAAGTGCTTGTGGTTTTATTAAATTGTCATTTGTTGCTAATGACAATTTAATTAGTGATATACCAACTGCCCAGCCATCTGATTCGTCCTTGATTTTTTGAAATACATCATCCTCAAAATTGAATTTTTCAGAAAAATAGGCTCTGATTTCACTCAAGTTAAACTTGAGGTTGTTAGCCTTTATTATATTGACCATTCCATGATTTTTATATCTGATAATATTCAAAGGTACCTGATAACGACTAGAGAGAATAACGTATAGCTTCTCCGGTAAATACATTATTAACTCCTGTAAAAATTGGTGTATCACAGGGTTGTTGATGACATGATAATCTTCCAAAACTATAATAAGAGGTTGATGAACATATGACTCCAGTTCTTTAATTAGTAAAATCACATAAAGTCTTAGTTCATTAATCTGTTGTTCTGATTTGTTTAAATGTTCTAGTAATTTAGAAGAATAAGAACAGTGTTGAGATATGCTAGTAACTAGATAACGAAGAAAAGTTATTATATCATTATCATATTCATCAAGTTGATACCATATGGTTTGTTGATTAGTCCAACGAATAAATTGTGAAATTAGTACAGTTTTACCACTACCTGATGGAGCGGAAATAATTGATATTTTAGATCCGTTATTATATTTAAATAAATCATATAATCTTTCACGTTCAATTACGTCACTATTTATTACAGGAGGTGTAATTTTAGATGATATGCAATAATTTTCCGTCATAGTCAACATTCCCTTTTTCCAAATCTTTTATATATTATATCAAGATTCAACAATAATTGCCAATGGAAAATAGCAATTATAGGTTATTTTTAGATTGATTTTAGATTTTTTTTAGATTCTAAAGATATAATGAAATGTGGTCTTATAAAATTAGTTAATATTATAAATATGTAGAATAAATTAATAAGAGAGGTCTTGAATTATGAAAAAAAATCATATAATCAGAATACTTGCTATATCAATTTCAATTATATATTTTAGTAATTGTTTAGGTTTAAACTTTATAAATAGTGTTTACGCGAATAATGATGTAATAAGTGAACGTATAGTCAGTGAAGAAGAAGGAATAGCTAGTGAAGATGGAATAGCTAGTGAAGAAGAAGGAGTAGCTAGTGAAGAAGAAGGAGTAGCTAGTGAAGAAGAGGGAGTAGCTAGTGAAGAAGAAAGAATAGCTAGTGAAGAAGAAGGAATAGCTAGTGAAGAAGAAAGAATAGCTAGTGAAGAAGAAAGAATAGCTAGTGAAGAAGAAGGGATAGCTAGTGAAGAAGAAAGAATAGCTAGTGAAGAAGAAGGGATAGCTAGTGAAGAAGAAAGAATAGCTAGTGAAGAAGAAGGGATAGCTAGTGAAGAAGAAGGAGTAGCTAGTGAAGAAGAGGGAATAGCTAGTGAAGAAGAAAGAATAGCTAGTGAAGAAGAAGGAATAGCTCTG